>CALLMJ010000033.1 GCA_938006875.1 uncultured Bacteroidia bacterium | reverse complement strand
AATAAAAGAAAAATCTTACAGAAATATTTTCAATAAAAATTAAAATTGAAAGTTACAAAATAATAAGTACATATTTTTCTTTTCTAAAAAAATTTTGCGTTATGTTATAAGCTACCGACATTCTGAAACCTGTTTACAAAGGTTTATTGTTTATCGGGGAAAAGCGGTTGTTTCGGTACGTTCGCTTCACTCACTACTCAACAACCGAATATGTATAAGGATTGTTCATTGAGTAAGCATAGCCGTATCGAAATGACCATGTTTCGTAAAAAAAGGATGTTTCGATATGATCGCTTCACTCATTACTCAACAACCGCATATATCTCTAATATTTTAGATTGCCTCGTTAACCGCTAATAATTAACATTTATTGCTTATTCTTTGAGATATGATTTACATAAAGTGTGTTTTGATGGGGTTTCATTGAAATACACAAATGAACTCCGCTATTATTTAAATAGTTCTTTAGTTACTCAATTTTGTAATCAAAGACGTGGAGCTACACTACACCTCTTTATCATAAAGCAAAGAAAATTCTAAAAAATATTTATAGCATTTTCTTTATTCTAATAAGGTAAAAAACTAAGCATTTAGGATTTCTACTTGAAAGTTTTCTACAATAGGATTTACAAGTAATTGATTTGCAATTTGATTTGCTATTTCTTTAGCGTCATCTTTATTTTGAGCATTTAAAGAAATTTCAATTCTTTTACCAATTCTTGTATCCAAAACATTATCAAAACCTAATTTATGCACTGCTTGAAGTGTAGTTTTTCCTGCAGGGTCTAACAACACTTTATGAGGCATAATATGAATAATAGCTATAAAAGATTTCATCAGTTATTTAATTTTCGTTTAATTTCAATTTGTTCATATGATTCTATGCTATCTCCCACTTGAATATCGTTATAACTTTGAATAGTTAAACCACAGTCCATAGGTGCAAGTACTTCTTTTACATCATCTTTAAAACGTTTTAATGACTCTATTTTTCCTGTATGTATAACAATACCATCTCTAATGATGCGTATCGGAAGATTTTTTTGGATTTTACCTTCAACCACTTGACAACCGGCTACCATTCCTACTTTTGAAATTTTAAATACTTCTTTAACTTCGGCAGTTCCTAATATTTTTTCTTCAATCGTAGGAGCAAGCATACCTTCAATGGCATCTTTAACTTCATTGATAGCATCATAAATGATACTATATAAGCGTATATCAATTTGCTCTTGTTCAGCGAGTTTTCTTGCAGAGGTTGAGGGTCTTACTTGGAAACCTATAATAATTGCATCTGACGAAGTTGCTAAAAGCACATCACTTTCAGAAATTTGACCAACTGCTTTATGAATAATTCTTACAGCAACTTCTTCATTGGATAACTTTAATAATGAATCTGATAATGCTTCTACGGATCCATCTACATCACCTTTTACAATTAAGTTTAATTCTTTAAAATTACCTACTGCTCTACGTCTTGCAATTTCATCTAATGTAATATGTTTTTGAGTACGTATAGATTGTTCTCTCATTAATTGTTGACGCTTAGAAGCAATTTCACGAGCTTCTTTTTCGGTTTCAAATACATTAAATTTATCACCAGCTTGTGGAACCCCATTAAATCCTAAAATCTGAACAGGAGTAGAAGGACCCGCTTTTTTTATGGGTTTTAATCTTTCATCAAACATGGCTTTTACTCTACCATAATGACAATTTGCAAGTATAATATCCCCAATTTCCAGAGTACCTTCCTGAACTAAAACCGTTGAAACCACTCCTCTTCCTTTATCTAATCTTGCTTCTATCACTGTACCTTTAGCTCTTTTATTGGGATTTGCTTTTAATTCAAGCATTTCAGCCTCAATTAATACTTTTTCTAAAAGAATATCAATGTTTAAACCACTTTTTGCAGAAATTTCTTGACATTGATAAGTACCCCCCCAATCTTCTACTAACAAATTCATTTCAGCTAATTGCTGACGAATCTTGGTTGGATCAGCACCGGGCTTATCAATTTTATTGATTGCAAAAATCATGGGTACATTGGCTGCTTGTGCATGGTTAATAGCTTCACGTGTTTGAGGCATCACTTGGTCATCAGCTGCTATTACTATAATAGCAATATCCGTAACTTGCGCACCTCTTGCACGCATTGCTGTAAATGCTTCGTGACCAGGGGTATCTAAAAAAGTAATTTTTTTCCCATTTTCTAAGGTAACTTCGTAAGCACCAATATGTTGAGTAATACCGCCAGCTTCTCCTGCAATGACATTCGCTTTTCGTATATAATCTAACAATGAAGTTTTGCCATGGTCAACGTGCCCCATTACTGTAACAATTGGAGCTCTTTCTACTAAATCCTCCTCATTGTCTACATTTTCTTCAACCTCAAGATTATCTTCTACAGAAACAAATTCAACTGTATAACCAAATTCTTCTGCTATCAAAGAGATTACATCAGCATCAATTCTTTGATTGATAGAAACAAAAAGACCTAATTGCATGCATTTTGCAATTACTTGATTAACAGGAACATCCATAAGAATAGCTAATTCATTCGCAGTTAAAAATTCTGTAACTTCTAGAACATTAGCTCTCTCCATCATCTCTTGATGCTGAATTTCTAATCTTTGGGCTTGTTTGTCCCTTTTATCTTTTCTAATTTTTTGCCTTAACCTTTTTGCACCTTGATTCATGCCCGAAAAAGTTTTTTTGATTTGCTCTCCTACTTTTTTAGCATCAGGAACTTCTTTGGGCTTGAAAACTTTGTTTTTATCTTTTTGATTAGTGTTATTTTTGTTTTGATTCTGATTTTGATTTGCTGCTGAAGTATTAGCGGCGGGTTTTCTGTTTCTTTTTCTTTTCTTTTTACTATCGTCTAACTTTTGTACTTCAGTGTTTACGGTTTTATTAGCATCAGTTTTTCCTTCTGCAATAGTTTTGTTAGCATCGGGCTTAACATTCTTTTTATCAAAATCTTTATTTTTAGACTTATTTTTATCTTTATCTTTTGAAGAATCCTTAGGTTTATTTGCCTCTAAATCAATTTTTCCTAAAATAGTAGGACCTGTTAGTTTAGGTGTTTTATCTTTGGCTCTAATAACATGCTCTTCAACTTCTGTCTCTGATATAATAGACTGTTCGTTTAAGTTTATAGAATCATTTTCTTCATGAACAATAGACTCGTTTTCTACTTTGGTAGGTTTATCAAAAATTATTATTTCCTCTTCATGAGTTTCTTGGATTTCAGGAGTGTTTTCAATTTTTTCAATTACGGGTTGCTCATGGGGTATATTGGTATTTTCTTCAATTTCTTCGATGGTTTCAAAAAGTGAAGGAGATTGAGCAGATTTTGTTTTCTTTTTGGATTTCTTATCTTTATCTAAATCAATTTTTCCTAATATTTTAAGTTGAGGTTTTTCAACTTCAATTTTTTGAATTTCTTGTTCTTCTTTTATAGTTTTTTGGATTCTTTCCTTTTGTTCTTTATGTTGTTCTTTTAAAGTATCTGCTTTTTCTTTTACTACTTTATCTTTACCAAACTTTTTTACCAAGATTTGATATTGATTTTCAGTGAGTTTTAAGTTGGGGTTATCAATAATATCTTTATGTCCTTGTTGGTTTAAATATTCAACAAGGGTTGTAGTACCTACATTCAGTTCTTTTGCGACTTTGCTTAGTCTATGAATAGTTTCTTTTTCATCTGCCATAATTTACATTTTTTTAAACGTCAACTTCTTCATCCATTAAATCATCATCTTCTTCAAATTCAGCTTCAAGAATATCTAAAACATTACGAATTAAATTTTTATCTAATTCGGTTCTTCTATGAATTTCATCTACTGATAAATTCAATAAACTTTTTGCTGTATCAAAACCTACTTCTTTGAATGTATCTATAATCCACTCTTCGATTTCATCTTTAAATTCATCTAAATCAACATCTTCTTCATTAGGATCGGGCTCTCTAAAGACGTCTATTGTATATCCTGTAAGTTTACTAGCTAACTTAATGTTAATTCCTCCTTTTCCAATAGCAAGTGAGATTTGGTCTGGTTTAAAATATACACTTATTTGATGATTTTCTTCATCTACAATGGAATAAGACGCTTTTGCGGGGGTTAATGCACGTTCTACAAATAACTGAGGGTTACTTGAAAAATTAATGACATCAATATTTTCATTTCTTAACTCCTTAACAATTCCATGAATTCTTGAGCCTTTCATACCCACACAAGAACCTACAGGGTCAATTCTATCATCATAACTTTCCACTGCAACTTTTGCTCTTTCTCCAGGTTCTCTTACTATATTTTTCACAGTAATTAATCCATCTAAAATTTCGGGGACTTCTTGTTCCATTAATCTTTCTAAAAATATCGGGGAAGTTCTTGAAATCACTATATAAGGAGAAGAATTTTTCATTTTTACATCTACTATTAACGCTTTAATAGTATCCCCTTTATTAAATCTATCTTTTGGAATTTGATGTTCTTTCGGTAATATTAATTCATTTCCATTATGAATCACTAAAATTTCATTTCTCCAAACTTGGTATACTTCACCAATAATAATTTGATTAAGCTGCGCTTTATAGGTTTCAAAAACATTAGATTTTTCTAAATCTTTTATTCTTTGAGCTAATAACTGTTTAGCGGAAAGGATTAGCCTTCTTCCAAATTCCATGATATCCACAGCCTCAGAAACTTCATCACCAGGAGCAAAATCTTCATCAATTTTTAATGCCTCACTTAATGGAATTTGAGTACTTTCATCTTCTACTTCCCCATCTTCTACTACCACTCTGTCTCTAAAAATTTGTATATCACCTTTATTTACGTTTACAATTACGTTATAATTACTATCAGAAGTATATTTCTTTTTAATCATATTACGGAATACATCTTCTAAAACGCTCGTTAAGGTTGCATTATCTATATTTTTATCTTTTAAAAACTCCAATAAAACATCAATCATGATGCTTTTGTTATCTTGAACCACTGCTTTTTTCTTTGCCATAAATTACTTCTTCTTTTTCTCCTTTTTTTTGCCAACTTGTACGATTGCTTCTTTTATATCCTCTATATTAATTTTCTGCTGTTGCAGTTCTTTTTTTTTAGTATTAAGATTTTTTTGTTCATACTCAAGAGTAACTATATTCCCTTCAAATTGGGTTAATAATCCTTCAAACTTTTCTCCGTTTTTCATTAATACACTCAACTCTCTACCTATATTTTTTTGATATTGTCGGGCTAGTATCAAAGGATTATTTACTCCCGGAGAACTTACTTCTAGTTCATAAGAAAAATCTATCAAATCATTTTCATCAAAATAATGTCCAATTTTTCTACTTAATAAACTACATTCTTCAATAGTAATTCCTAAATCCGTATCTACATAAATTTGAATACTACTTTTTGAAGAAATATTAACCTTAAGACTTACCAAAAATGCTTGTGGTAAGACTTCTTGAATGATTTTTTCTACTATAGGCTGTAAATTCTCTACTTTCATATTATGAAAAAACAAAAGAGGGAAAATTTCCCCTCTTTCCATTTACATCGCAAAATTAACGATTTTTTTAATACGCAATATAAAATTAAAAAAGTTTTTTATAATTGAAATTGTTTTGGGCGTGTCCCTTGCTACACTGCGGGTCGGGGTGCTATGTTTACATGAGTTTGCTGAGATGGGATTCGCCATTCGCTTAGGCATTTCGGTGATTTTCCTTTCAGTCAAAGGCAGTACTGCATTCTTCATGCTCAATTAAAAGCCCTGCTTATTAATTTTACCTTAAATTTTCCTATTTTTGCAAAATGAAGTACGCAAATCTTCTGGAAGAAGAAATCAAAAACCGTGTAGCCAAAGAATATTTCTGGCTTTACGATT
>CALLMJ010000032.1 GCA_938006875.1 uncultured Bacteroidia bacterium | reverse complement strand
GGTGATAATGGGAATTGCATCATTGCCTTTCATGTTGTCTTTGTTGGCGTATTGATTGCCGATGTATCTTCTAAACCGAAACGTTTGATTAAAAAACTTGATTTTTTGTAGTTCAATTAGGACAATAAGTTCAGAACCGTCTTCTAATTCAACTTTTGCTTTAAAGTCTACACGATAAATAGAAAACAAATCTACTTCGCTATTATATTCTTGTGGTTTGAGTTGTAATTCGAGGACTTTCATTTCCAGAATAGAAGAGATGAGGGTTTTAGCGGCATCTAAATCCTGCATCAAACCGTTAAAAACCGCATCGTATAAGGGATTAGCAATTTGAATGAGCATATTCCTTGCTATATTTTTTTCATCACAACTTAATCACCTTATGAACAGTGTTTCCTATTCTTATCAAATACATTCCAGAGGGTAAGTACTCTAAATCTATAGAAGTTTTTGGTTCCAATTTTTTCTCTAACCATTTTTTACCATTCAAATCCAGAATTTGAACTGTTTCATTTTGAGGATTTATTCGAGAAGTTTCAATAAAAATAAAGTTTTGGAAAGGATTAGGATAAATGGTAACTTGTAAAGGAATTTCAGAATCATTAGAGACTACATTGAAACTTAAAATACCTGTTAATAAGCCTATACCTAATTCATTTTCACGATTGGTCCTTCCTGAGATAAAAATCAAAGAATCTAGAAGTTCAAAATCAAAAACGTTGCCTAATTGAAAATTATTTTTCCCTACTGGAGTTGAACCCCAATCTAATTGATTAAAGCCTTTTCTTGCAATACGGACTTCAGGTAAAGCATTTTGGACATTATAACAAATCCATGCTGAAGAGCTATCATCAGTTGTCATTGCTAAGGGCATACCTACTAAACCAACAGTTTGTGATATTATCGTATCTCTTTGCCATGCACCTAAAACTTTTCTAGCATATTCAATTTGATTAGCATTCTTATTGACCCAAGCTGCTTGCACAACATTATTACTTCCAATGATAGATTTACAAAAACTTCCTTGGTCTATATTAGCATCATAAACTACAATTTCTATTTGCCAGTTCGGATTGATGCGGGTTTTAAAAGCATGTTTTAATTGAGTATTTCTACGGTCATAGTAAATAATGTGGGGTAACCCGTCCATATCAATATTTAGAGAAGGGAATTCTCCTGCGATTTCCACTCCAATGATTTCAGGAAATTCAAATGTCCAAGCATTGTTTCCTATTTTACGACCATAAACCAAAGCATTGATACTCAAATCATAAAAACATGCATGCAAAGTGTCTTTGGTAAAAGAATATTTTAAATTGATGTAATCCCCAGCAATAGAAGGATTTACGGTTTCAAATTGGAAGTTTGTACCATTTTTTCGTGCTAGCCTTGTTTGGTTGGAAAGTTTATCATTAAAAAGAATAACTGGACTTTGATTTTTATCTAACTGTATATCTGCGGAAGTACAAAAAATATTGGACTGTATGGTTTCATAGCTCCATTGACCTAATTTTTTAACGGCGTACTGAATTACTTTTGTAGGAGTATTATTATAAACCACATGAACTTGATAATCAGAACCTTGTTTATGAACCGTAGAAGCTAGAGCTGTACCTGTTTTTTGTGATTTTGTGATAGGCACAATTTTCCAGGAAGCACTGAGATTGTTTAAAGGCAAAGTAGCCATTTCTAAACGTTCATTATCGGTATGGAAATATATGACGTAAATAGAGTCTTGGTAAATCCATAAGGGAGCATAAGCATCAGGGAAATACATAGTTTGAATTTCTTTCACAACCCATGTAGAACCAGTATCCGTAGAATAAACCATTCTTAAGCGATTTTTATAGGGTTCATTAAAAGTTATAAAAATACTATCTGAACCCAAAGTTTTTATGCTGGTATAATTTCTGTAAATGGAATCACGTGGAAAAATAGGGTTATAAATGATGTCCCCATTGGATTTAATTCTTACATGCTGCATAGTTAAATGACTTTGAGTAAACCAATTAGCAAAATTATTTTTACCGTACAAATTGGAAAAACCATAGGCAATATGGAGGTCTTCATTATCAGATTCTGTTGCCGAGATCCCTTCAAAAGTACAAAATAAACGATGCTCTTGGCGAATTGTAGGAGTATTCAAATTTGGATTTACTCTTAAAAAAGAATCTATAACGGTTCTATTGGTAAAAATAGGACTAGTTATTGAAGTATAACGATACAATTCACCATTGCCAGTTCCTTGAGTAAAGATAGACCAATTTCCATTTTTTTGTTTAACTATGGAACAAAATTCTCCAAATTTAGCGCCAGCTTTCCATTCACGGTAAGTTATTGAAAGGTCAAACATAGGAATATTTCCATAGGATTGATAAGTCATGGAGCCATTATTAGGATAAGCATAATACATTTCTAATCCATAAAATTCAGGCACATCATAATTATAACGGGCATCAAAAAAAACTAAATAAGGTTTATTGTCTGTGTGAAAATCAAAATCAATAGAAGCGTGCAAATAACCGGGAGCATTTTGGGCATTGGTGCCATACATTCCCCAGTCTATTTGTAAAGACCTATCAATAATCCATTGATTAGTAATAAAATGTTTAGTTGCTAAACGAACTTGTAGTTGTTCATTTACATTCTCAAAATAAGCAATAGCAGGTTTTCCATTAGGGTCGAGTTTAATTTTAGAGACATAACCACCTGTTTTAGAGGAATCTACAATTTCAAATATCCATTCAGAATCTGAAATATGTTTTTTTCCATAAAAAAGTTTATCCGTGCCATTTTCCCAGAAAGAAAGATGAATAAAACCCGCAGAGTCTATCAAATAAGAAGGATTTCTTCCAATTTGAACGGTATCCATAGTTACCCTTTCGGCAAACCAAGTTACTTGTGCATTCAAATGATTTATGATAAAAAAAGAAAAAGCAAGGTAAAAAACGTTAAAAAATTTCATATATTTAAAGGTTTGAAGTCTTTTATGATTAATTGTACATATCGTTGTTCGGTTTTTTTATCAATAGAAATTTCAGGAACATAAACCACCTCAAAATAATTGAATTGGTCTAACCAAGATTTTCTAATTTGCATTTCTTCATTTTCAATGTTAAACATTATACCATCGTAAGAATAGTTGTCTTGTTGAAAACGTAAAAAAATGTGTTTTTCGTTTCGGATACTGTAATAATTTAAACGAACAGGTTTAGAAAGGAAACGAGGTCTCATATTTTCAGGACCAAAAGGTTCCATTCTTTCAATGGTTTGCAAAAAACTAATGGTTAAACGAGCAAAGGGTAATTCTAAATCGATATCTAAAATAGGTGTTTTTTGATGTTCTAAAATATTGGTTTCGCAGTATTTTTCAAAATCATGAATAAAATCTTGAAGTTTTTCTTCACGGATGGTCATTCCTGCTGCATATTTATGCCCACCAAATTGTTCCAAATGGCAGGAACAAGCATTTAAAGCTTCGTATAAATCAAATTCATGAACAGAACGCCCTGAACCTACCCATTTTCCATTAGAAAAAGTTAAAAGTATAGTAGGTTTGTAGTATCTTTCCACCATTTTAGAAGCTACAATTCCAATAACTCCTTTATGCCAATCTGCTTGATAAACAACAATACCCGAGGGATTACCATTTTTTAAACGATTATCTACAAACTGGTAGGCATCTTCAATGATTTTTTGTTCAATATGTCTTCTTTCCGCATTAGATTCATTTAAAAAATCGGTAGTTTCTTGTAAATATTCGGATTTTCCAATAAGAACTTCTACTGCGTACTTTGCATGTTTAAGTCTTCCTGCCGCATTAATGCGGGGTCCAATAAAAAATACTAAATCCGAAATATCCCATTTTCTTTCTGTATCGGTTAATTCTTTGATTTTCTGAATACCGGGTAAAGGTTTTTTTCGTATTTTTTGTAGTCCATAATAAGCCAAAATACGATTTTCACCATTTACTGGAACAATATCACAAGCAATACTTAATGCAACTAAATCAATGAAGCTTTTAGGATCAACATGAGATTTAAATTTTTGATTTAATAAAGGTGCTAATGCTTGGCATAATTTAAAGCCTATGCCACATCCTGTTAATTCTTTGAAAGGATATGAACAGTCTGACCTTTTAGGGTCTAAGATTGCAACAGCCTGCGGTAATTCTTCGCTGGGTAAATGATGATCACAAATAATTAAATCTATTCCATATTGAGCTATTTTACGAGATTTTTCAATAGATTTAATTCCGCAATCTAAGGTAATGATGACTTTAATTCCCTTTTGAATTGCAAACTCGATACCCTCGTCTGAAATACCGTAACCCTCTTTTTCACGGTCAGGAATGTAATATTCTACATCAATATGAAAAGCACTAAAAAACAAGGTCATCAAAGATACAGAAGTAGTACCATCTACATCATAATCCCCGTAAATTAAAATTTTTTCTTGATAATCAATAGCTTGTAAAACTCTTTCAACGGCTTTATCCATATCTTTCATGAGAAAAGGGTTATGCAAATCCTCCCACTTAGGTAAAAAGAAATGCTTAGCTTCTTGATAATTGTTAATTCCTCGTTGAGCTATTAATTCACATAAGCTTTTGCTTATGCCTAGTTCTTTCTTTAACAACTGAACAACCTCAGCTTTTGGTGAAGGTTTTAATCTCCATTGTGTATCTATCATTTATACTATTTTTTCAAAATTAATAAGCTACAAACCCAAATTTATCCCCTCTTTTCTTTACCTTCTATGGTTTGTAACAAATCGTAAAATTACAAAATTTCTATGAAATAAAATTTTATGAATACAAAATTGTTGAATTGCCTTAAATATCAAATGGAAAAAAATTGCATAAGGTAACAACATAACAGTCTGTTGAATGGAGGAATTCGTTTTTAAAGGATTTTTTCAACGAAATAAAAGAAATTTTCGTTATTATTGCAATGGTATTTCATGTACACCTTTCAAGAACAATTGTTTGTTAGTTTTAAAGAAACTCAAATTCTTTTGAGAACTCTAACCATAAAAAAAATATGGAATTTCTTGAAAGTTTATGGATCATTTTATTTTTCACAATGGACACAACAACCCAATCATTGGGGTCTACCGATTAGTTTGGGAGTAGAACCCACCAATTATTGCAATTTACGCTGTCCTGAATGTCCTTCTGGATTAAGAACTTTTACTAGACCCACAGGAATGCTTCAAAAAGAGCTTTTTATTCAATTGATTGATGAATTACATCCTTATTTGAACTACCTCATTTTATATTTTCAAGGTGAACCTTATTTACATCCTGATTTTTTTGATTTGGTAAGTTACGCTAATCAAAAAAATATTTTTACTGCTACTTCTACCAATGCTCATTTTTTAACTCCTGAAAATGCTAAAAAAACAGTACTTTCTGGACTTAAAAGACTAATTATCAGTATTGATGGAACTACCCAAGAAACCTATCAATCTTACAGAGTGGGTGGAAATTTAGATAAAGTTATTGAGGGTACTCAAAACATTTTAGATGCTAAAAAAAAATTAAATTCTCAAACTCCATTTGTGATTTTTCAATTTTTAGTAGTTCAACCTAATGAACATCAAATTCCTGAAATTTTTGAATTAGGGAAAAAGTTAGGTGTTGATAAAATTGCTTTAAAAACAGCACAAATTTACGATTATCAAAATGGAAATCCTTTGATACCCAATAATACCAAATATAGCCGTTACAAAAAAAATGAAGATGGCACATATTCCATTAAAAATAAATTGGAAAATCAGTGTTGGAAACTATGGTCAGGAGCAGAAGTTACATGGGATGGTAGGGTTGTACCCTGTTGTTTTGATAAAGACGCAAAATATGAAATGGGATTATTCCCAGAAAAATCCTTTAAAGAAATTTGGGAAAGTCAATCTTATCAAGAATTTAGAAAACAATTATTAAATGGACGTAAAAATATAGATATTTGCACAAATTGTACAGAAGGAACAAAAGTTTGGGAGGAATAAGTTATTGTTCGTTTTTATCTCCGTTTTTTATTAAGTCTTCGGCTAACATTTTTGCTTGTGTGATTACCGTTTCAACCGCTTTTTCTTGTAAGTCTGGCGGATAACCGAATTTCCGTAAAATCCGCCTGATATTCCTACGCAAGTTGGCTTGCACACTTTCTTTAATTGTCCAATCTATGGTCGTACTATTGCGAACGGTCTTTAGAAGTTCTTGGGCGATGTGTTTCAGAATATCGTCACCCAATACGGCTACTGCACTGTTGTTTACTTCTAATGCGGTGTAAAAAGCATACTCTCTGTAATCCAATCCCAATTGCTCGCCACGCCTGTCTGCTTCTTTCATTTGCTCGGCAAAAGGGATAAGAACTTTTTCCAAAAACTCTACTGTGTCAATCATTCCGTTGTGGTAGCGTTTGATGGCATCTTCCAACATCTCGGAAAATTTCTTGCTCTCTACCAAGTTGATTTTTGTCCGTTTTTTGATTTCGTCTTTAAGGAGTTTTTTGAGCAACTCAACGGCTAAATTTTTTTGTGGCAGGTCTTTCAGTTCTTGCAAAAAGCGTTCGTCCAAAATTTCAATATTGGGTTTTTTCAGACCTGCGGCATCAAAAATGTCAATGACATTGTCAGCTGTGATGGCTTCTGAAATGATTTGCTTGATGGCGGTTTCCATTTCTTCGTCCGTTTTTCCGCCTTCGTTTCTGTCGGATATTTTTACCAACCTTGATTTGATGGCTTGAAACAATGCCACATCATCACGAATAGCCATTGCCCGCTCGTGGGGAACAGAAATGGCAAATGCTTTTAACAGATTCTTTGTGTTTTCGGTAAAACTTTGTTCTCCGTTTTCCTGACTGAAAATGTAATCCACGATAACGGGAATGAATTTTAGTTTTTCTTCGGGGCTAAGGGCGAAGAATTTACGCCAATCAAAATGCCGTAATTGATACTCTATGGCTTCGTGCAATTCTAACATTTTGGCAACTGCCAATTCTTGGTCGAGTGTCGGTTTGCCTTCGCCACCGCTTGCGGTGTATTCTGCCAAGGCAGACTTCAATTCTTGAGCAATACCCAAATAATCCACCACCAAACCGCCTGATTTACCTTCTGTAAAAACTCGGTTTACTCTTGCTATGGCTTGCATGAGGTTATGTCCACGCATTGGCTTGTCCACATAAAGCGTATGCAAACAAGGTGCGTCAAAACCTGTAAGCCACATATCACGAACAATTACTAATTTCAAAGGGTCGTTCGGATTTTTCAATCGGTCGCCAATCGCTTTTCTTCTGGGTTTGTTGCGAATGTGGGCTTGCATATTGAGCGGGTCGCTACTACTTCCCGTCATTATTACTTTGATAACGCCTTTGTCGTCATCATCTGAATGCCATTGTGGTCGAAGTTTGATAATTATGTTGTACAAATCCACACA
>CALLMJ010000031.1 GCA_938006875.1 uncultured Bacteroidia bacterium | reverse complement strand
ATGCAAGGAACTTTTAATTTTGATTATGCTGGTTCTACTTTTGTTGGTAGAGTACTTGCAGGAATTCAAGATGGTGGAGTATGGTATGAATTTACGGATGACTTAACTTCTTTGACAGGATCAGCTTTAAGGATTTCTCGTAAGCATCCTGATATTGAGTGTTTCAGTATTCAAGCCGCAACCTCACCAGCAGTTCATGGTGCTCGATACAATTTCTCTACTAAAACGGGCTCTCAGCACGTCTTACTCTCTAATATAGTTAATTTTGTAACGAATTGGGTGGTTTATTCTCCCGGTAATGCTAGTTATGTAGACTGGGGCAACGCAGGTGTAGGCGATGTGAATGACCCTAACTGTATTGCTCATAGTTGTGCTTGCCCGAAAGATTATTTGAATGTTACTTCTTTTGCGATTGATGGGCAATGGGTAGGAAATGTGAATACAGACTGGTTCAATTGCCGTAATTGGGATAATTTACAAGTCCCTAATCAGAGTGTGAATGTAGTTATACCACCTTCCGCTTTAAACGACTGTCACGTAGATAGAACTTCTCCTAATGCGGGCAAATATGGCTATGTAGCCAAATGTAATAATCTAACTTTGAACGGTAGAATTTTAGAAATAGACAAATTAGCGGATACATTAGAGGTTTTTGGTAACCTTACCATCAATGGCGGTACATTAGACATGAACGATGGTAATCCAGCATCTATTGATGGTTTAATCCTTTTAAGAGGAAATTGGGCGAACAATGCAAGTAATGCCGCTTTTGATGAAGGTTTAAGAAGCCGTGTGCATTTTGTGGGTTCTGCTATGCAAAATATCAATGCCGCACAACCAGAAACCTTCGGTAGAATAGTTTTAGATAATGCAAATGGTCTTACTTTAAACCAAATTACGCAAGTGCAAGAGTTTTTCCGCTTTGAGAATGGTAAAGTGTTCAATAACGGAACAAATTATTTAGACATTATGCCATTTGATCCTAACCCTGTTACAGGAGGTATCCAAAATTATAATGCCAATCGTTATGTTGTAGGAAAATTAAGAAGAGAGGTGATTAATGGGCAAATTTATGACTTCCCTGTAGGTTCTAATATGCATTATCAATTAGCGACAATAACTTTTGGTGCTTCTCCACTGGGAATCAATGAATTAGATGCGTCTTTCAGTACTACTATCGGAGGCACTCCCCCTAATTTAATTGAAGCATTCTATCATTACACTACTATGGCAGATGGTGGTATCTGGACTATTGAGCCTGCCTCCGGTACTTTTTCAGGTTCTTACGACATTACTTTAAATTTGAATGGTTCTTCAAATGCCGCTTCTAATTGTATCGTTGTAAAAAGAAATGATGTTTCAAGTACATGGAAAAAACCCGGAACTCCCGCAGGTTGTACCAACGCCGCAACTTTAATCTCCTCCCGAAATGGTCTAACTTCCTTCTCCGATTTTGGTATAGCAGTCTCTACTACGCTCCCCGTTGAATGGTTAGATTTTTCAGGGCTCTTATTACCTAACTTACAAGTTCAATTAAACTGGGCTACTGCCTCTGAATTGCTCAATAGTCACTTCAATATACAAAGAAGTTTGGACGGTGTCCGTTTTGAAAATATAGGTAAAGTAAATGGTAAGGGTACTACCAATGAAATTTATCAATATCAATTTGTTGATGAAAAACCTTCTTTCGGAAGAAATTACTATCGTTTAGAACAAGTAGATTTAAACGGTGCTACGCATTATTCTTCTATCGTAGAGGTTTTTGTTCAACCTTCTAATACACCTTTAATGGTTTATCCAAACCCTGCCCAAGATAACATTCATTTTATGTTGTCAGGTACTTCCGCGCAACTCCAAATCTACGATGTAGCAGGCAAATTAGTTTATGAGACCGCTTTTGAAAATCAAACGCAAGTTTCTTTAATTAATTTTCCAGCGGGATACTATACCTACAAAATACAAAATGAAAGTTTAAATTTGGTAGGTAAATTCGTAAAACAATAATTTACTTCTTTACTATTTTATAATTTAAGCAGGGGTAGCTTAATGGTTACCTCTGTTTATTTTTACAAATTTTAGAAAGGTTCCTAATAATGATATCTAAAAAAATTGACATTATATTTTAATTTTGTGAGTTATGCAAGAATTTAGTGTGTATTTACGACTTGGTTTTGAACACTTATTAGATATTAATACTCCAGACCATATCTTTTTTATTTTGATGCTGGCTTTACCCTATTCGATACAGGATTGGAAGAAATTATTTTTTTTAGCAACTGCTTTTACAGTGGGGCATTCTATCACATTAGCGATAGCAGTTTTTACAAACCCACAAACAGAATTAACGAGTTGGATTGAATTTTTAATTGCTCTTACAATCGCTTTAACAGCGGTTTTAAACTTTTTTGAATGGAAATTTTATAGGAGTATGTATGGAATGGTAGTTATTTTCGGGCTGATTCATGGTTATGGATTTTCTGGTTTACTAAAAAGCCTTTTAGAAGGGATAGAGTGGAGCGTAATGAACACCCTGCTTCCGTTTAATGTCGGTTTAGAAATTGCCCAAATTTTTTGGATTTCTATTATTTTGGTTTTCAATACATGGATAAAGTATCCTTATCTCATTAAAAAAATTGTTTATATTTTAACATTTAGTATAAGTTTATTTTGGGCTTGGGAAAGATTACCCTTATAAAAAAAGGGAGGCTACCTTTTGGGTAGCCTTAAATTTCTAGTATCTATAATAATCAGGTTTGAATGGACCGTTTTTCGGGACTTTAATATACTCTGCTTGTTCATCTGTAAGTTCTTCAAGTTCAGCGCCTAATTTGGCTAAATGCAGAGCGGCAACTTTCTCATCAAGATGTTTGGGTAAAGTATAAACTTCGTTTTTATATTTATCTGCATGATTCCATAATTCTATTTGAGCGAGTGTCTGATTAGAGAAAGAGTTAGACATTACAAAGGAAGGATGCCCTGTTGCACAACCTAAATTCACTAATCTACCTTCTGCAAGCACAATGATATCGTTACCTTCTACGTTGTACATATCCACCTGAGGTTTAATATTTATTTTGGTATGTCCATAATTTTGGTTAAGCCAAGCCATGTTAATTTCGTTATCAAAGTGGCCGATATTACAGAGGATAACTTTATCTTTCATTTTTTTGAAGTGTCTATCGGTTACAACATTAAAATTACCGGTTGCGGTTACGATGATATCTGCTAAATGGACGATGTTATCCATTTTACGTACTTCAAAACCTTCCATAAGGGCTTGTAAAGCGCAGATAGGGTCTATTTCAGTTACATACACCCTTGCTCCAGCCGCTTTTAAGGATTGTGCAGAACCTTTTCCTACATCTCCATATCCCGCAACAATTGCTACTTTTCCTGCAATCATAATATCCGTAGCCCTGCGAATCCCATCTACTAATGATTCTCTACAACCGTATTTGTTATCAAATTTTGATTTTGTTACTGAGTCGTTAACGTTAATAGCAGGGAAGGGTAGGGTACCTGCTTTCATTCTTTCATATAATCTCAATACACCGGTAGTAGTTTCTTCGGAAACTCCTTTAATACCTTTTGCTAAATGAGGATATTTATCTAGGACCAAATTGGTGAGGTCACCACCGTCATCTAAAATCATGTTGAGCGGTCTATCAGGGCTACCGAAGAACAAAGTTTGTTCTATACACCAAGTGTATTCTTCTTCGGTCATTCCTTTCCAGGCGAAGACGGGAATACCTGCGGCGGCAATAGCGGCGGCGGCGTGGTCTTGTGTTGAAAAAATATTGCAAGAAGACCAACGAACTTCTGCACCTAAGGCTACTAAGGTTTCAATGAGCACCGCAGTTTGTATTGTCATATGAAGACAACCTGCTATTCTAGCTCCTTTTAAAGGTTGTGAGGGCGCGTATTCTGCACGTATTGCCATTAAACCCGGCATTTCAGCTTCTGCTAAACGTATTTCTTTTCTGCCCCATTCTGCCAAAGACATATCTTTGACCTTATAATCTGTGAACACTTCTGTTTTTACCATTATAATGAAATTTTTTACAAAGTTATCAATAATTCATAAACAATCCAAATTCTTTTTTTGTTCGAATCTGATTATTTTTGCGTATGGATTATCAGCAATTAAATACTATTTTTTCAGAGATACCACGTCCATTTGCCGCTTTGTATTTACCTGCTTTACAAAAAAATGTTCAAGATATTGCGGTTAGAGCAAGAAATGTTGCGATTAGAATTGCTTCCAAGTCCGTTCGTTGCCGATGGGTCTTAAATTATGTTTTACAACAAAATTCTCAATATCAAGGACTTATGACTTATCACCCCGAAGAAACCCTTTGGCTTTCCGAAAACGGTTTTGACAATTTACTCATAGGTTATCCTTTTACTTTTTATGAGGCTCTAAAACCGCTAATTCTACAAATTAAAAACGGTAAGAACATTGTTTTTATGGTCGATTTACCATATCATTTAGAAATTTTAAACGATTTAGGTAGAAGATATGAAATTAAAGTTCCTATATGCTTAGATTTGGATATGTCGACAGATTTTGGGTGGATATGGTTTGGTGTCAAACGTTCTTCTATCAGGAATTTAGAAGACTTGAAACAACGCTTAAATTTGATTAGAACTTTGAATTTTATTGATTTAAAAGGGATTATGGGCTATGAGGCACAGATTGCGGGGCTTGGTGAAAAACAACCTAATTTCTTAAAACGTTTGGTTGTACCATGGCTAAAAAAAATATCTGTCCTAAGATTAGCAAAGCATCGTAGGACTATGTATGAATGGATACAAAAAGAGGGTTTTACACTTTCTATTGTGAATGGTGGTGGAACGGGAAGTATAGAAAAAACCTTGCAAGAGCCTTATATCAATGAGGTTACTGTGGGTTCAGGGTTGTATTCTAGTGGTTTGTTTGATATGTATTCAGACTTTTGTCATGAACCATCTTTATTTTTTGGAATAGAAATCACAAGAAATCCCGAACCTAATATATATACTTGTGCTGGTGGGGGATATATCGCATCAGGGGCTATTGGTATAGAGAAACAACCCAAAATTTTCTTTCCTCATGATGTTCAGTTCATAAAAGAAGAAGGTTTCGGAGAAGTGCAAACTCCATTTTATTCAAAAAATTCTTTAAAAATAGGGGATTGTATTTTCTTACGTCATGCCAAGGCAGGTGAACTTTGTGAACGTTTTAATAAAATTTTTGTATTTGATAATCAAACAATTATAGATGAAATATTAACTTATAGGGGTGAGGGAAAATGTTTTTTGTAATTTTTTTATTTTTGCTCTAATAACGTAACTTTAATTACATAAATTACATAGGCATGACCAGTGTAGGTAATATAATAATTAAAATTGAATTGTATAGCTTTGATAAATCATTGTAAGAGGCTTGTCATTAATAATTGTATTTGTAATTATGGAAGAAAATATTCAGAAAACATTTTAGTATGCTAATTTTTGGAGAGAATTGGCGGTAAAATGGTATTAGGACTTAAAGTGGTTGATTTAGAGGGTAATAAAATTTCATTTAGAAAAGCTACGGGTAGATTATTTGGAAAAATTTTGTCATCGCTAATTCTGTGTATTCGATTTTTAATGATATTCTTTAATGAGAAAACAAGGTTTGCATGACCACATCGCAGGAACTTTGATTATATAATCTAACTAAATAACAAATCTATAAATTAGAATCATAATTTTTTAAATTTTTAAAATAAATTTTAACTAAATAAATTAACTTTTTAGATTAGATTTTTTTTACAAAATGTTGTTTTTATAACATAAATATCGTAACTTTGTTGCACAGATATTACAAATGAAGTTATTTGTTATTACTTTAATGGTGTCGTTATTTTGTGCTTGTCAGAGCAATCATAGTTCACATATGAACCATGCTACTAACGCAGAAAAAGTATTAGGAAAAGATTTAATATGTGGTATGGAGGTATCCGATAGTACTTATACAGCGGAATATGATGGTAAAACTTATTTCTTTTGTGCAGAACACTGTAAGGAAGAGTTTTTGAAGGAACCCCATAAGTACTTAACAAAAAATAATCTTAAACAATAAAGCCATGAAGAGCCGCTTTTTTATTTTAAATACGTAGAGTTTAGATAACTTTACAATTTAGTATAGCCTAACAATTTGATTTTCAAATAATTAAACCAAATGAACTCAAAAAAAGTAAAAATAGAAAAAAAATAAATCTTAGGATTAAATTATTTTTTTATTTCAAAAATATCGTATCTTTGTAGCTTGAATTGATTAAAAAGTGATATGCTAAAAGTAACTTTGCTCTTTATTGCTTTTCATTTAGTTAACTTTCTTATGCATGCAAAAGGGCATATCACTAAATTACATGTCTCTCCAATTTGTGAACTGACTATTAAACCTCAAACTAATTCTTATCCTCCTTTATCATTGCCTGCTGAAGAATTTCCTACTCCTAATAAAGAAAAAGAAGAAAAGGAAGTAGACGAAAAAGATACAGAAAACAAAAACCATTTTTCCAAACATTTTTTGACCTGTTTCCATGCTTATAGTTATTACCATCTCATTAATTTAACTAAACGAGAACTATTCAGTCTATTTTTTTATAAGGCACTTATTTATAGCATTAGCATTCACATTCTTCACTGCTGTAATAGAAATTGATTATTTTGTTTCATTTCATTTAAGATTTTAATTCAAAACAATTTTTAATTTCTGACGAAGTTACTCTTCATTATTAAAATTTTTGTTTATCAAAAATTTATTCAATCTTCAATCATTGAAATTTTTATGGAAAATCATTCTTTTAACGAACAACATACCCTTGAGCATCTAAAACATTATTTACCTTCACAAAATCCTTTAAAGGACTTTGCGCATCATAATACATTACACGCATTTCAGCATAAGCCTTTTTATGATGGAATAAGAGAAGCATCGCAAATATTTGGGTACAAAGTCTACTTACAACTTCATGAATATAGACAATTATATTACGAAGGAAAAATTCATGTAGATATTCTTAATAAAGTAATTGGTCATCGTAAAGGAAAGGAAAACATTGCAAGATGGTTAGTGAAATTAACACAGGGTTCTTATTCTATTGATTTACAAGCACGTATTGGAAAACTACGAAATTATTGGAAATCGGTTTTAGGAAAAAATCCCGATAAAAGCATTCATCCTATTCTATTTGCTACGATAAGTAGTTATTTAGACCAAGGAGTTAGTCAACACCATTTCCCTGATAATATCTCTTGTTTTATTGAATCCGTTCAATATGTACAAAAGAACAGTTTTATACCTATTTTCAAAAGCAAAAGAGTTCAAAATCTATTAAATAACCTTGAAAATACAAACTTAAAAGATTTACTTCAAATTGTAGTAGGTGATGAAAGATGGTACGAGAAATATTTATTTGACCAGCAATTCAATCACCCCGGTTGGATCGGAATGGTTTCCGTTTTAGAGCATAATCCCCATTTTTTGCTCGATAAAAGAAATATTACTTTAAAAGGATTTATCCTGTTTGAACTGTTATTAGAAATAGATTTTTTAGACAATCATTATGGTAATACCTCTTGGAAACCATTATCAGAACTTATACCCTCTAATTTTCAGTATGATTTATTTGAAAATGTAACATCTCAAGAAATTTATGAAGTTTTAGCTTTATGGCAAGAAGCCTTTGAATTCTCTTATTACGAACAAATCTTAAATGGTATTTTAAAGTCCTATGATAGCACTACGGAACTTTCCACTACGCATAAGAAATTTCAAGCTATTTTCTGTATTGATGATCGATATTGCTCTTTTAGGAGATATTTAGAAAAACTTAATCCTGCGTTTGAAACTTACGGAACAGCTGGTTTTTTCAATGTAGAATTTTATTTTCAGCCTTATGAAGCAAAATTTTATACCAAGTCCTGTCCTCCTCCTGTCCAACCTCAGCATATCATCAAGGAATGTGAAGCCGTTAAACATCACCGTAATGACCTTCACTTAAAAAAGAATACACTCAGTTTATTAGGAGGCGCTATAACCTCTCAAACAATTGGAATTTATACCGTATGGGATTTAATCAAATCCATTTTTTTTCCCTCTGAAACTCCTATTTGTATCGCTTCAAGTCATTATATGGACAGCCAAGTAAAGTTAAGTATAGAAAATCAAAATCCTGAGGAAAAAATCAATGGTTTACAAGTAGGTTTTACAGTCTCTGAGATGGCTGAAAGAATGCTGGGGCTATTAAAAAGTATTGGGTTACAACAAAACTTCGGAGAGATTGTGTACATCATAGGACACGGTGCAAGTAGCGTAAATAATAGTTATTATGCGGGATACGATTGTGGTGCTTGCTCCGGAAGACCCGGCTCCGTAAATGCAAGAGTAGCCGCTTTCATGCTTAATCATCCCAAGGTCCGAGAAATCTTACGTGAACATCATATTATTATCCCTGAAACTACCCAATTTTTAGCAGGGCTACACGATACTACCAAAGATACCATTGATTTTTTTGATGTAGATAGCCTCACGCCAGAAAATCTTAAACTTCACCAACAAAATTTAATTACTTTTGATTTAGCAACTGATTGGAATACTTTTGAACGTTCCCGCCGATTTGATAACATGAACCATAAAGGAACTTTAAAAGCTATTCATGAAAGAGTAAAAAAACGTGCGTGGTCTTTATTTGAGCCTCGTCCTGAATATAATCACGCAACTAACGCGCTTTGTATCATAGGAAACCGTACTCTAACTGAACACTTATTCCTAGACCGTAGAGCTTTCCTTAACTCATATAACTACAAATTAGACCCCGATGGCATTTATCTAACCAAAATCTTAAACGCTGTAACTCCTGTTTGTGGTGGTATCAATTTAGAATACTATTTTTCAAGAATGGATAGACAAAAACTCGGTGCAGGTACCAAATTACCTCATAATGTGATGGGCTTAATTGGCGTAGCTAATGGTGCTTATGGAGATTTAAGAACAGGTTTACCCTACCAAATGGTAGAAATTCATGACCCTCTAAGGCTTTGCATGATTGTGGAACATTTCCCTGATGTGGTACAAAAAGTATTATCCGATAACCCCCAAACCCATGAATGGTACCTAAATGAATGGATACACCTTATGGTTTACCATCCTACACAAAAACAATTTTATCGCTATCAAAATCAACAATTTATAATATATGAAGTTACTGAACTACCTTTCTTAGCTTTAAAAGATACTGATTACGAGAAAATTTTCCGCCAAGAAATTGATAATTTACCTGTCTATCAAAGTGTTTAAATTATGAATTGGGACCTTAACTCCATGATTAATTTTCTTTGGTTTTTTCCTTTGATAACGTTCGGTATCATAATTTTTCAAAAGGAAAAACAAGAAAAACAAATTTTATTCACTATCAATGCCCTAGCAATTAGCAACTTTATATTAACTATACTACTTTCAGGAATATGGATTACCAATGGTGGTATACCTTTGAATTTTAAGGAATTTGAATTCTATCAAAGTAATGATTACGCTTTTATTATTGATTTTATATTAGACAAGAACAGCTTTATTTTTTTATGGATAGGAAGTTTATTGATATGGTTAATCGTTCGGTATAGCAGTGTTTACATGCATCGAGAAATAGGTTTTAAGCGGTTCTTTGTTACTTTAACAGCCTTTATTTTAGGGTATAATTTAGTAGTGATTGCAGGGAATTTCGAGACTTTGTATGTTGGTTGGGAGTTTTTGGGTGTATCATCCTTTTTCTTGATTGCTTTTTACAGGCATAGGTATTTACCCATCAACAATGCTAATCAAGTTTTTGCGGTTTATCGGTTAGGGGATATCGGTTTATTATTGGCGATGTGGGCGAGCCATCACCTATGGCACGAAAATATCACCTTTTTTAAACTTTACAATTTAGATTTGGTACACGAAAAATTATTAGACCACAGCGTGATAGGTCTGTTTATTGCCAGCATGTTACTATTAGCGGCAAGCGTGAAATCTGCACAAGTACCTTTTAGTTATTGGATGCCAAGGGCTATGGAAGGACCTACTCCCTCTAGTGCTATTTTTTATGGTGCCTTGTCTATTCACATGGGGGTATTTTTGTTATTAAGAACTAAACCCTTCTGGGAAGCCCAAGATTTAGCTAGAATACTTATTGCATTAGTCGGTTTTATGACCGCAGGAATTAGTTTCTTTATAGCACGCGTTCAATCCAATGTCAAAAGCCAAATTGCTTATGCTTCCATAACCCAAATCGGTTTGATGTTCATAGAACTAGCGATAGGTCTAGAAAACTGGGTTTTAGTTCATTTTATCGGTAATGCTTTTCTACGTACTTATCAATTACTAATTACGCCCTCAGTTGTTAATTACTTAATTCGTGAACAGTTTTACCAATTCCATAAACAAAATAACCCTTTTAAATTTTCATTAGGCGAAAAAATTCATTATACAATATTTTGGATTTCTTTAAAAGAGTGGTTTTTAGAATATGCATTAAGAAAGCTTATATTCTACCCCGCTAAAAGAATTGGTAGATTCTTTAAGTTTATCAATCTGAAAATCAGTTTATTGCTTACTATAATTATTAGTATTGCGGTTATTAGTTTTTATGACAACCCCAAAATTTTAGGATTAAGTAAAGAAATTATTATGAGTCTACTTTTATCGTTTGGTTTTCTAGCAGTACTAAAATCTTATGCTGAAAAAGAAGACCCTATTGTAGCATATGTAAATGTATTTTTTTCGCATTTATTTACTGCTTATTCTACGCTTTTTCAGGAGAACTTTAATCTCCAAGAACTTTATATTTTCATGAGTGGACATTGCGTGGCTTTATTAGTAGGTGTATGGAGCTTATTACAACTCAAAAAACGAGAAAAGGAATATTTTTATTTAAAAAATTATTTAGGGCACTCGTATGAACACCCCGTCCAAGCCATCATATTTTTTATTGCTTGTATAACAATGATGGGTTTTCCCATTTCGCCTTCTTTTATTGGAGAGGATTTAATTTTTAGTCATATCCGTGAATATGAATTGTATCTCGCATTTATAAGCTCTTTAAACTTTGTATTTATTGGAATTGCTTTAATTCGGATTTATTCATTACTTTTCTTAGGACCTCATATCAAAAATTACCATGAATT
The DNA here is from genome assembly GCA_938006875.1 of uncultured Bacteroidia bacterium. Lineage (GTDB taxonomy): Bacteria > Bacteroidota > Bacteroidia > J057 > CALLMJ01 > CALLMJ01. The sequence continues at coordinate 36,786 of CALLMJ010000031.1, read as the reverse complement.
ACCGTATCGCTATGCTTAATTTTCTTGGATTGATGTTTTACAGCCTTGTACCTGCCCAAAATCGTGTTGTTGACTATCATTATAATAGTTGGTATATGTATTTTGGAAGCCATTTTTTGACGAATAAAATAGGGTTGCATAGTGAATACCAATGGCGTAGAAATGATATTATTCGTAATTGGCAACAATCTTTAACTCGTTTAGGGATTATTTATACGTTCAATCCTTCACTATCCATTACATTGGGTTACGGGCATGTTCTTACTTATCCCTATGGTAAACAACCTATCCCAACAATGTTTTTAGAACATCGTTTATGGCAACAAGCATTATTAAACCAAGAAATCCATAAATGGAACTTCAAACATCGTTACCGTTTTGAACAGCGTTGGTTACAAACTATATCTTCTTGGAGATATCTTAATAGATTTCGTTACCAATTATGGTTAGAGAAAACAATTTATACTGCAGAGAAATTCAAAATTTTTTTTAGTTTATACGATGAAATTTTCATAAATTTCGCAAAGAATGTAGAAAAAAATTTATTAGACCAAAACCGTTTGTATGCTGCAATAGGGTGGACTATTCGTAATCATACAATAATTCGTTTAGGGTATCTCAACCAGATAATTGCGAAAGCCGATGGTATTCATGAAGAAATAAATCATACGTTACAAATAAGTTTACATTATCATTATAAATTGAAAAGAAAAAAATTAGCAATTAAAAACAGGAGAAAGATATGGAAGATAATCAATCAAAATGGGCGGCAGGATATAAAAAAGAGTCATTTATGACGTATCCTACTTTAATAGACAAGGAATTACATGTAAAATGGACAGCCTCTCCTAAGAGTGATTTTAGTGGGTTAATTAAGTATTGGAAATACGATGTAAAGAGTGGTTTTATTATTTTTTTGATAGCATTGCCTTTATGTTTAGGGATATCGCTTGCGAGTGGTGTTCCTGTAACGGCGGGAATTTTCTCGGCTATTGTGGGGGGTATGATAGTATCGTTTTTCAGTGGTTCCCATTTAACTATTATGGGACCAGCCGCAGGTTTAATTGTCGTTATTTTAGGAGCAGTAGAAACGTTAGGTAAAGGAGACCCTATCCTTGGCTATCAAGCTATGTTAGCGGCAGTAGTAGTAAGTGGGTTACTCCTGATTTTATTCGGTTTCATTGGTGCAGGTGTTTTAGGGGATTTCTTTCCTTCGTCAGTAATTCATGGTATGATGGCGGCAATAGGAATTATCATTATCTCCAAACAAATCCATGTCGCGTTAGGCGTTAAACCCGAAGGTTCGGAACCTCTTCATTTATTATTAGAAATACCCCATTCTATTTTATCCATGAACCTACCAATTGCTCTGATTGGTTTCGGTTCGTTGTTAGTTGTTATTTATTTCAATATTACTAAAAATCCTATACTGAAACAAGTTCCTGCACCTATGATAGTTATTATTTTAGCGTTACTCGCAAGTTGGTTATTAGATTTAGAACATGAACATGAAGTTGTTATTTTTGGGAGCCAATACCATTTAGGGCAAAGAGATTTAATCAATATTCCTGATAATTTGGTAGAGGCGATTACTTATCCCAATTGGTCACAAATTGCAACAGGAAGTTTCTGGATTATTGTTTTTACTATTACCTTCGTACAAGGTTTGGAGTCTATGTTAGCCGCTATGGCGATAGATAAATTAGACCTCTACCGCAGGCATTCTAATCTGAATAAAGATTTAAAAGCAATTGGATTAGGTAATATTATTGCTGGAATGATTGGTGGTATTCCGATGATAGCGGAGATTGTTCGTTCGTCTGCTAATGTGAGTGCTGGTGCAAGAACTCGCTGGGCGAATTTCTTTCATGGTTTTTTTATGTTGATATTTGTGATTTTCTTTCCAAATATTATTCATCGCATCCCTACTGCTGCATTAGCCGCATTGCTCATCTATACAGGCTACCGATTAACTGCTCCCGAACATTTTTTTCATGCTTACAAAATTGGTAAAGGGCAGTTACTCATTTTTCTTTCCACTACTATCATTACTGTTGCCACGGATTTACTTATTGGTGTATTTTGTGGGACAATCATTAACCTGTTATTAGATATGTACGAAGGAAAAACTCGTTTAAAAGATTTGATTTCTTTGCGGTTTAGAATAGTGGATAACGGTAATGGTTCTTACATTATTTACATTAGAAGAGCATTAGTTTTTACGAATTTCCTCATACTCAAATCGCAACTCAAAAAAATACCGCATCATTCTATTATTGAGCTTAATTTCAAAAATACGCAAATTATTGACCACACGGTTTTAGAAAACCTTGAAGTTTTAAAAGACGAACTTAAAACCGAGCACAAGATTATACAAATAAAAGGTATGGATAATTTAAGTCCTGTTTCTAAATACCAAACTGCTACGCGGATAAATCATAGAAATAAAAAATATTAGTTTAGCAATTTTAATGGTTATGAATTGTATTGTTTTATAATTTTGTGGTACTAAAGCGGGGTTATCGCTGGTAGATAGAACTATCAGAGGAAAGTCCGGGCGGCGTAGAGCATTCTGCTTGCTAACGGCAAGGTGCTTATCAGCAATGTTAAGTAACAGACAGTGCAACAGAAACATACCGCCTATGAAGAATAGGTAAGGGTGAAATCGTGGTGTAAGAGACCACGTGTAGGTTAGGTGACTAACTTACAGGGCAAACCTCAGAAGCCGCAAGACCAAATAGGCTGGCGCTTGAAGGTAGCTCGCCTGATGCCAGTGGGTAGGTCGCTTAAAATGTATTTGTAAAAAGCATTTTAGATAAATGATAACCTAATACAGAACCCGGCTTACCGCTTTAGTTTTTATTCATATCTTTTTCCTGATAAATCCCCATATGCAACTCCCGATTGTGTACATTACTACATCATAAATATCCGCATAATATCGTTCTGGAAAACAAATAGGTAATATCCCCTCAAAAATTACAGAAAAACTTAATAAAGTATAATAAATCTGATATCCCGTTACGTAATACAATTTTACTTTTAACATATATCGGTAAATCAGTGTAATGCTTGCAAAAACCCAGGGTAAAGCAATCAAATCATTCCAATAATTCGTATAAAATCCTATTTCTAATTTACGAAAGTAGGCATCATTCAATAGATATAAAAAGCATAAAAAAATCCATATTAATACTATGCTTTCTTTTTTCACGAAAATTTAGGAAATATATAACCTTTTAATTTTTGGAAAAGTTCTACCGCAAATAAATCGGTCATCCCTGAAATAAAATCTACGATATGTAATATTTTATCGTAGTTAGAAGTTTCTTTGCCTACTTGAAATTGTTTAGGAATTAGATTTACTATCTTTTGTGCAAATCGGTCTTTAGGATTGGCTTCATGTGTAAACCAACCTTCTATAAGTTCTTCTAACAATCCTCCGAGAATTTTTTTTCCTGCGATTTCAATCTCAATAACTCGGCGATCATTATAAATATCTTTTTGGCTAAAAAGTTTAATTTCGTTAATTATTTTTTGCCGTTTAGGGGGAAGCTGTTCCATTAAGCATGGTATTTTTTCCCCGCTTAATAATTTATTTTTATTTTCGCAAAAGACCTCTTTGCAGTCTAAAATGAGTTGATGGATAACTCTGCCACGTAAGAAAGCTATTTTTTCGTTATTATCCTGTATTAAATCAAGTTCAAAGAACGCATCTTGTTTGAGAGAATCTTCTAAAAGTTCTAAAAACCATTCTTGAACTATTTGAGTATTTACGATATTCAGTTTGTGAGCATCTTCTAAATCTATAATGGTATAGCAAATATCGTCAGCGGCTTCTAGAAGATAAACAAAGGGATGACGGAAAAATTTTTTCATCTTATCAATTAAATGATGATTTTGGAAGAGTTGATAAAAAATTTCTTTTTCGGCTTGAAAGAAACCGAATTTATGTTGATTGGTTTCTACAGAAGCCCAAGGGTATTTTACAATAGAAGCAAGGACAGTATATGTAAGTCCGAAGCCATAGGGTCTTTTGGTGGGATAAGAATGAGTAAGTACCCTAAAAGTATTTGCGTTACCATCATACAGTAAAAAGTCATTTTTTTGTTTTTGGGAAAGACTTTCAAACCAAGTTTGTTGAGCATTTTTTTGGAAGAAGTTAGCGATAGCGGCTTCACCGGAGTGTCCGAAAGGGGGATTTCCGATATCATGGGCTAAACTAGCGGCGGCAACAGCATTGCCCCAGTCCATGGCATTTTCAAAACCATTTTTTCCTTCGGGAATAAATTCCCAAGAACATAATGAAGCTAAGGAACGCCCCACAGTAGAGACCTCTAATGAATGAGTTAAGCGGTTATGCACAAAAACAGACCCTGGTAAGGGAAAAACTTGTGTTTTATTTTGTAAACGCCTAAATGGAGACGAAAAAATCAATCTATCAAAATCTCTTTGGAAGTCACTCCTAGCAGATTTTTGGTCTTGGGTTATTTGATTTAACCGCCGAAAATTTAAAATATTTTCTAAATTCACTACGCAAAAATAGAAATTTGTTTTTTTAAAAGAAATTATAGACCTTTGTAAAAAAATTTGTGTTATACAAGTAACTAAACAAGCAAGTATGAACGAAATCAAAAAAATAGGACTTGCTCTTCAAGGGGGAGGGTCTCATGGAGCATTTACATGGGGGGTTTTAGATAGGCTTTTAGAGGAGGATAATTTGATAGCTGAGGGAATTTGTGGCACTAGTGCAGGCGCTGTCAATGCTGTGGTAACCGCTTATGGTTTACATATCGGAGGCCCCGAAAAAGCAAAAGAACTTCTTTTTCAATTATGGAAAAATATTTCTAAATATGGCTCTGTTTTATTTGAACCAATCCTCTTTGATAAATCCGGCAATATGTTTACATCTCCCGGTTATTTGTGGTTCAATACCTTGATACAATATTTTTCTCCTTATATGTTTAACCCTTTTAATATTAATCCCTTGAGAGATATTCTCGAAGATATTGTAAACTTTGAAGAACTCCGTAAATACAATAAAAAGAAACTTTTTATCTGTGCAACCAATGTAAAAACAAACTCAGCCAAAGTATTTCATAATGAAGAAATTACAGTTGATGTACTTTTAGCTTCTACTTGTTTACCTTACCTATTTCAAGCAGTTGAAATTGATGGAGAATACTACTGGGACGGTGGTTACATGGGTAACCCTCCTATGTTTCCTTTAATTGAAGAGACCCCCGTAAGTGATATTCTGCTCGTAAAAATTAACTCGGTAAATATTGATAACGTTCCTTGTACTGCTCGTGATATTGCTGATAGAGTCAACGAAATTTCGTTTAATTCAAGTATGATTAATGAAATCAAACTTATTCACTACCGAAATTACTTAATTCAGAATGGTGTGCAATTACCGGGTAAAAACAATAAAGAAATTTTTATTCATTCCATTTCTGCTTATGAGGCAGTAAAAGAACTTTCTCAATCCTCTAAAATGAATACTAATTGGCAATTCTTATGTAAATTAAGAGATAAAGGAAGAGAAATCGCAGACAAATGGCTCCAAGAAAATTGGGATAATATAGGTAAAAAATCTACTTTTGATGTAGAAAAGCACTTTCTTCGTTCCGCTTTCATCAAAAATTTTTAGTTATATCACTAATAAAAATGACTTATTACTAATCGGTTTTAATTAGAAAAAATGTAATTTTGTTTTTTATATGGCAAATCCTACTCAATGGAAAGCACAATTTGAAACTTTAGAGAGTTTAAGAAAAGATATTCTCAAATTAACAGAAGGTAAAGAAAACGATATTCTCAAAAAAAAACCCTCTGAAAATGAATGGTCTGTTTTAGAGATATGCAATCATTTGATGGTTATTGAGCAGTTATCTATCGGTTATATACGAAATAAAATAGAAAAAGCAGACCAAGCCAAGCCTGTAAATTTTAAAAGTAAAATTAAAACGATTTTATTGAAAATTGCCTTAAAACTACCATTAAAATTTAAAGCACCAAAAACCGTAACGCAAATCCCGGCACCTAAAACTTTTTCTGATCTTAATATGATTTGGGATATGACCCGCAAAGAACTTTGGAAGGTCATTGAAAAAGTTCCAGAAGGTTCTTATCATAAAGCTTTTTTCAAACATCCCATCACTGGCTATATGACCATCGAGGATATGTTAGACTTTTTTATATTGCATACGAAACACCATATCAAACAGATTAAGAGAACTCTTCAAAAAGTACAATCTTAAAATATGTTTCGTTTCATAAGTAATATTACCCTTTTCTTTTTTGGTGTGTTATATGCTCAAGATTACCATGACTATTTGGTAAGAGGAAAAGATGCTTATGAAGCGGATAGCCTAAAAAAAGCTTATGAATATTTTACTAAAGCTATACAAATAGATCCCCAACGTCCTGAGGCTTGGTCCTTGAGAAGTAGTGTAAATTTTTTATTAGGAGACCACAAAAATGCTATTGCCGATGCTGATAAAGCTCTAAAACTTAATCCCCTTTCTCCAATTGCTTATTTCTCAAAAGCTAATGTTTATTTAACTACAAAGAACTTTAATAAAGCTTTAGACCATTACGCCACGGTTGTAGAGTTAGATACTACCTTTGTGGATGCTTATTATAATTTAGCTTGGACTTACCAACTCATCGAAATGTATGACTCCGCTTTGTATTTTATAGATATTTGCTTAAAAATGGAACCCAAATACGAAGAAGCATGGGTCCTTAAAGGTACTATTTACCATGATATGGAAGAATATGAAAAAGCAATTGCTCAATACGATGAAGCGCTTGCTATCAATCCCCTAAATTCAGAGGCTTATTACGAAAAAGCTATTTCTTTAACTTATCTACAAAGATATTTAGAAGCATTAGAAAACTACAATAAAACCATTGCCTTAAAACCAAATGAAGCAACTATTTATGACCAAAGAGGTACTGTACAAACACAATTACAAAATTGGCAAGCCGCTTATGATGATTTCTCAAAAGCTATTCAACTCAATCCTAGTTATTATGTCGCCTACACTAATCGTGCCTATGTACTTCTGAAAATGGGCAAGCACCAAGATGCTATTAAAGATTGTCAAAAAGCTTTAGCTTTAAATCCTAATGATGGTATTACTTACAATACCCGTGGAGTAATTCATTATGAAATGGGAAAAATGAAAGAAGCTTGTAACGACTGGAAAAGGGCCATAAGCCTGAAAGAAAATCTATATGCCCCTAAAAATTACCAAAATTATTGTAAATAAATCTACAATCAATTATTCCTCTCTTAAATCTACTAATTCTACTCCCGGATATTTGTTCATATCAAAAATGAACATATCATCGGTTAAATTGGTATTGATTTGTATTGCATTCATTTCAAATTGATGCGTAGTTCCATTGCGATAGTGGATTTTAATCTTGCGTATATTTTCCGATTTATCTTCAATCCATAATTCTACTTTAAAAAATTCTTTCTCCTGTATAGGAAATAAGGTCATCTTATGAACACCTACACCATTTAACGTTTCAAGGTTGTCATACCGAACTTTCATGCCTTCATCATACATTTTAAAGATTTTTTGAAAATTCATGCCTTCTTTAGGATTGTTTTTGGATAAGTTTACTTCCTTTTCTTTTTTGAGGTAGTCCCATAGATTCTTTCCATCACAAAACATTTCTCGCTCAGGGAAAATAATTTTGTATTTATCTTTCTTAATATAAATTTTTCCTTTTTTTATGGAGGGGGCTTGTTGAGTGGCTTTATTTTCCATTGTCCATATAAAATCGGAAGTCATATCATTATAACTATGGATTTTCTTTCTTGAACTTTTTATGATTTTGTCAGCCTTGGGATCTATTTGTCCATAACTATGATGTATAAAAACACAAAAAAAATAAAAAACTAAAGCCCAAATATTTTTCATAACTAACGACTACGTTGTAGAGTTGTCAAAAAGTGTTCCAAAATTACAAAAAATTAAATTTCCAAGTATTTCATTAAAGAGTCATAATTTGTGGAAGTATCAGAAAGGGTGAGTTGTTTTTGATTTACGTAAGCAATTTCGTATCCAAATCTTTCATAAGCGGAGACAATTCTACTTAAATCTTCGGTATTAAATTTTAAATTCAAATACCATTTATTTTCGTTAGGGTGTTGTGATAAAAATAAAGAAACGATTTTAGCATCACAAGATTCTGCAATTCTTGCTATTTCTGATAAACAGTAATCCCTATATCCGATAGTCAATACTAATGTTCCTCCTGTAAAATTGTGTAATTGTAAATGTTTTAAGATTTCAGGGATTTGGTGAATACTGATTATACCTGCATATTCCCCTTGCGAATTGAGTACTACGATTGTATCTTGATACTGAAGTTTGAGAAGCCCATCGTAGATATGCTCATCAGCATAAATAAAAAGCGGCACTCCCGAAAAGGTTAGTAAATCTTGAATAGGTGTTTTTGGGGATATAGCTTGGGATTGTAAGGCTTCTAAATTTAAATAGTCCATCAAGTACGAACCATTTAGCACGGGAACATAACGTAGGTAATGTTCTTTTGACCATTCCAACGCTTCTTGGTAAGAGTGGTCAGCTGAAAGTAGCAAGGGCTTCTGAGCAAATAATTGTACTAACATAATCTATGGGTTTTATTTATAATACGTAAAAATGAAACAAAAAGTTTTACCATGGTCCACCAATCAATTTCCATATCACCCATCCCTTTTTTAGTTGGTAACAATCGTTCAAATGAATTTCATAATTCCCAACCGATTTATAAACAAATTGCAATGCAATGTCATATTTATGACTACTTTTGATAGGGGTTTTTTTTATCACTCTGTAACCTGTATATTTACAATCTGACCATTGAATACCTGCATTTTTTGCATTTTTTTGAACTTTCTCAAAGTAAAACTTCATCGATGTTTGGTGATTTGAGACTACTTTTTCTTGATTACTCAAATAATTTTTTCTTGTCGTTTCATCTTTAAAAATTTGTTTACTATTTAATTCCGGGTAATCGGTTTTACTTACTGTATAAATCTTGAATGCTTCATAATTATTATTTACAATCGTATTATATACATCTTGAACAAATTTATTCAGAGCGTCATCTTGGGCATAGGAGACCGTTACATTGGCTAATAAAAAAATCCAAATTATTTTTAATTTCATAAAATGAGATATCCTTCGTGCAAAACTACAAAAAAAATGCCATCTAAATGGACTGACAAAAATTCCATTTGTTTGTTTGTTCACGAAAAAATCTTTCCACTTTTTGTAAATTTTTCTTTTTTTATGTTGTGAATAATTCTTTCTACCTCTATGCCTATAAATCGTTTAAAACAGTTTATTTTGAGCATTGTATGAGAATGGGTGTTATTGGTACAGGTTCTTGGGGTACCGCATTAGTCAAAGTACTCAATAAGAAAGGTATTTTAGTGAAATGGTATTTCCATGATGAACAAGCTCTAAACTATCTACTTAAACATCATGCAAATCCTAATCACTTTCCTGATGTAAAATTCAATTTGGATTATCTTATATTAACTAACGAAAACCAATCAATTTTTGAAGATTGCGAGGTTATTCTTTTGGCTTGCCCTTCTGCTTATCTACCTTTTAATTTACAAAATATTCATAAACATCACTTTCAAAATAAATTTGTGATTTCTGCGATTAAAGGTTTTATCGGTGAAAAAGCTTTGTTTGTATCAGAGTATTTAGAGCAAGAGTTTGGAGTAACACCAGCCCAATTTGCCGTTTTATCAGGTCCTTCCCACGCCGAAGAAGTTGTTCAACAAAAAATTACTTTTTTACAATGGGGCTCCCTGCAAAATTTTAATAATTACAGCCATTACTTTGAAAGTGATTACTTCCAAGTAAGAAATACAAATGATTATTTGGGTTTACAATTAGCAGGTATCTTAAAAAATGTGTATGCAATAAGTCTTGGAATTGTAAAAGGTTTAAACTACGGCGATAATTTTCGTGCCGCTTTATGTACTGCCTCTAGCAAAGAAACTATGCAAATTTTTCAATCTCTACATTATCCTGTGGATGACTTTCTACAATATGGTTACCTGGGGGATTTATTGGTAACCGCTTACAGCTCTCACAGCAGAAACCGTAACTTAGGTATCGGAATAGGACAAGGAAAATCCATCAAAACTATCTTTAAAGAACTGAATACCATTCCTGAAGGTTTTTTTACTATCCAAAAACTCCCTCAAAAATTAAATATCCATGATTTTCCCATTTTACATTTTACAAAATGCTGTTTAGATAATCCTACCCTTTCCCCTTCTTATTTAACAGATTTACTGAAGCATTTATAAATCTAATTTATGCTCTTCCTTGAGTAGTGTTGAAAGAGATTGGCGTTTCACTTAATGATACTGCTCTTGTCATTCGGAAGTAATCTCTCTTTAACTCGCTAATTCGTTCCGAATAACATTCAATCTAAACAAAACAGAGTTACCCCTTTAAAGAGTAACCCTACTAACTATTGAAATGATTATTATAATTACTGTTTAACGATTTTGGTTTCTACAGCTCCTTGAGTAGTTTGTGCTTTAACTACATAAACTCCCGCAGGTAAATTACCGATATTGATATCTTTTACAAAGCTTGAAACACCATTTTCTGATACTTGATATACTTCTTTACCTATCACATCGTAAATACGAATATCTACATTGCCTGTACCTTTCAAATCTAATGCAACTTGAAAATTACCATTAGAAGGATTAGGATAAACATTCATAGATAAAATATCTGATTCTGCGGCACGGTAGGTAGTTGTACTAAACGTAAACTTGTAATTCGGATCTTTAATAAACCAATTTTCAACGGGGCTTGCCGCATCGGTTAGAATTTTACAGAAGGCAGTAGGAGCTTCATAAGTTTGAGGTCCTGTTTGAAGGAGGAAGGGAGCCATGGTTGGAAGAATAATTTTACCGTTCCAACTAGGATCATCGGAAGTCCAATCCTTAATATTAGAAAGATTTATAGCGCTATGCATATCGTAATGGAAAGTCCATAAATCAGGTTGCATAGCATCAGAAGAATTTGCGGAAGTATCATCTACCCAAGCATAAACGAAGGCATCACCTGAATAGTTAGTAGCCGCTTGGCATCCTGCCGACCAACCTAAATCTCCAGAGGAACCTCTAAATGTATTGAGTTCGCGTAGATAAGTAAAGTTCCAAGAGCCACCAAAATCTGTAGTAGTAATATCCCAAATGCTTTTTGCTAAACCGGGAGATAAATATCCAAGAGAATCAGTAGAATATAATGCGCCTTTATACATATTGAAGAAGGTGCAAACAATGTGGGGATTTCCTCTCCAATCCACTGCTAAATCATAATCAATAGGGAAGGGTTTGCCTATTACAGTATCAAGGGTAGTCATCGTAGTGTCAGTATAGAAGATAGTAGTTAAGGAATCAATAAGTTGTTGATTATTGGCGATATCAATCATACCTGGAGTCCAAGTAAGCCCGAAATCATTAGATTTCCAGTAGTATAACTGATGTTTATAAGGCGCAGGTTGATTAGGCATTCCTGAAACTATAATCCAACCATATTGTCCGTTAGGAGAGAATGCCATATTAGGAGTTCCTATTTGGTAACCTGCGGGTTGTCCATTACTTGTAGATTGTAATGGGTTAAATGTCAAGGAATCATAAATATACCAAGCGGCGGCATTATTAGCAGGAATATAATCGCCTCGCATTAAGTATAATTTATCTTGAACTTGTTGAGCATCTCGGTTAAATTTTACTCCTATGGACCAGTACTGATCAGGAGCAGATTTGCTTAATCCCGTAGTATAAAGGAATTCACCGGTCTGCCAAGAATTATAAGAACCATTATAAGGATCAGTACAGTTCGGATATATTTCGTGAGCCGTACCATGTACGAAATGCCCCCATGCCGCATTAGGTCCTGTATTTGAAGGATTAGGAGTTTTATGCCCAGCCGCTACCCATATTAATTTTGCATTACAAATATCAGTGTTTCCAGTAGGATTGTAAATTGTAGCTTGTGGAATTCTGCCATAGGGTGCTACATTAGGATTAAAAGCGTCATTTCCATCGTTATCAAGTACCCATGTTTGCCCTCCATCATCAGAAACATCTACACGCATTTGCCCGTTATGTCCACCGAAATCTTGTTGATTATGTCTATGAATAAAGGTTACCCAATTTTGACCTGGTACTGTTGACAACAAATTTACCTCTGATGTAACATTTGTATAGGCGTTACCTGACATTCCTAATTGAACAACATTGATTGCACTTGTCTTATTTGCATGATTATTCATGAATTGATCCTGCGTAATAGGACCGTTCATAAAATTGCTTGACTTATCTTCTGATAAGGCTTTTTCATAGGGACTATATTTCGCAATATTTTGCGATTGATTATAAGATTTTACTTTTGTTGATTGAGCTACAACCAAACCTCCGAGCAATGTCCCTGTAATAAATACACTTAATTTCCTCATATCTTTATTAAATTATTGTATATTGGAAATGCAAAAATACTTTTTTTTTATTTATTATGCAAATTATTTTTAAGATTTTTAAGATTTTGTTTAATAAAATGTTATTCATTTAATCTAAAATTTATAATTCAGAAAATAAATTTTTTGGTGGTAAACATTGAAACGTTTTTCTATGATATTTACTTAGCCCTATTTTTTCAATTACATCTCTATGTTTCATAGTTGGGTATCCTTTATTTTTATTCCAATGATATTCAGGATATTCAAAATCTAATAAGTTCATTATATCATCTCTAAAAGTTTTTGCTAAAATAGATGCTGCGGCAACATTTAAATTTTTACTATCCCCTTTAATTAAACAAATATGTTCATAATCTGTTTGATTTTTAAACCGGTTTCCATCAATAATTAAAATTTCAGGTTTTAGAGATAAACCATTAATTGCTTCGTTCATTGCTAAAAATGTTGCATTTAATATATTAACTTTATCAATGGTTTCAACAGAACTTATACCGATATTCCATGCAAGTGCTTCTTTAAGAATGATGTCTCTTAATTTATATCGTTGATTTTCAGAGATAATTTTAGAATCTTGAATATCAGAATTATAAAATTCAAAAGGTAAAATTACAGCAGCAGCAACTACAGGACCAGCTAAACAGCCTCTTCCAGCTTCATCAACTCCACATTCTATTTTTTTTGTTTGATAAAAACTTAACAATTTATTATTTATTCTGTTTAATTTTTAAAATTTGACCTGCTTTTACTTGAAAATTGGGTAAAAAATTTATATTTTTCAATTCTTCTGCTTTTATTTGATACATTTTGGCTATGCTATTCAAAGTTTCTCCTTGTTTTACTTCATGAGTTATCCATTGGTTTGCATCTTCATAAGGAAGTTTATAAATTATTTTTTTTTCAAAAGTGGGTTTTGAAATCCTCAAATATATTTTTTGATTTTCTACTAAATCCAAGTTGTCTAAATCTAATTGATTATTTTTTAAAATTTTTTCTAATTTAATTTGATGAAATTCAGAGACTTCATTCAAAGTTTCATTTTTTACTAAAATATGAATTTTGGATTTTTTAGGTGAAACTAAATATAATATTTGATTTTTTTGTAGATTTTTACTTATTAAACGATTATAATCAATTAATTTTTTTTCAGATACTTTAAAGCGTTTAGAAATTTCTTCCAGTGTTTCTTCACCCACTACAAAAAATTCTATACTATAAAGTGGATCGGTTTGAATGGATAATTTAGTAAAATCTGAACTAATAGACAATCTTTGAAAAATTTCTTGATTTTCTTTTTGTTTTTGGATATAATAATAAGAATCATATTCTACTTTATAAGTATTTACAGAAGAAGTATCTATCAATACTTTTTGATTAGCATGCACAAATTTATCTTGATTTGTTGTAATATAAGGTTGAGATTTTATGGGTAAAGGTTTAGAAAAAACTAACTGATAAGGATCGGATAAATTAAAATTACCTTCTACTAAAACATAATAACTGATAGGATTTGTGGGTAATGTTTGGTTAATCATCCAAGGGTTTAAGTACTTTAATTCAGAAACAGAAATATTATGTTTTTTTGCAAGAGTTTCTAAATGGGTTTCACCATTTGTAGGAAAAGGTACTAATTTTTTTTGAGAAATTGGTGTTTTTTCTAAATAATTTTGATATGCAATTTTATGAGCTATTGCTTTTAAAGCATACCAATGTACATCTTCAGTTACATACATAGAATTGGAATTCACATATTCTGATTTCACAAAAGGCAAGGCACCTGTAGTTCCTGTATAATAAGCAGTAACTGCATAAACCCAATTTTTATATTTGCTGTATTGACGATAGAAATATTTAGCAGCACCCACTGACGAACGATACAAATGTTTTCTTTCATCAATTAAATAATTGATAGTTAGACCCACCTCTTCAGCTGTAAAATCTTTAAATTGCCAATATCCAACAGCAAACGATGAAGAAACCGCATCACCTTTTAATCCGCTTTCTTGAATACAAATAAATTTAATGTCTTCTGGTAATCCCATATATCTAAAAGCATCTTCTATAATTGGAAATTTTAAAGACGCTTTTTCTATCATTTTATAGAAATAAAGGTCATTTTCCATGATTTTATCAACATATTTTTGTATTTGTATTCTAGCTCCTTGTGAAAAAATTAATTTCATTCCACAATATTCTATTTGATTAGGTACAATCACTTTACAAAAACTTAATAAATAGGAAGCCGTCATCAAAAAAAATATAAATCCTTTTTTCATAAAGTTTACAAGTTGCAAATTTATAGATTAAATAATTTCATGTTTTTAATTTCAACTTATTCATAAAATTTCCACATTTTATATTAGAGTTATGTTCAAGTATCTTGATAATATTTCTATTTTTTTAAATATGATTGTTTCTCCAATCTTATTCACAGAAATTCTAATAAATAAAAACGAATAATGTTAATAAATCTTATTCACAATTGAAAAATAAAATGATTTCAGAATTGTGGATAGTTTTTTATAACTATCAGATAAATAAAATTTAAAATTTTAAAACAATTATAAAACTTTGTGGTCAATTTGTGCGTAAAAATATTAGTAAAGGAACAAAGTGTAGTTATTAAGATATTCACGTCTTTATTACTACTACTATGTTTTTTAAGTATTTTATTAAAAAAATATACTTATAGTTGATTGAAAATGGTAATTGTTGATAAACCTCAATTAAAAGAAATTGAAAAAAAAGGATTCTACGATGTAGAAGTAGATCCTAGTTTAGATTTATTTGAAGAAATAGAAAAACTAAAGAGAGAAAAAAATGCTATTATATTAGCACATTATTATCAAGATTCAGATATTCAGGATATAGCAGATTTTGTAGGAGATTCATTAGGATTAGCTCAACAAGCCGCCAAAACTAATGCTAATATCATATTGTTTGCTGGTGTTCACTTTATGGCTGAAACCGCAAAAATTTTATGTCCTAACAAAAAGGTAATATTACCTGATTTGAATGCTGGTTGTTCATTATCAGATTCAGCACCTGCACCTTTATTTGCTGAATTTAAAAAGAAGTATCCTGAACATAAAGTAATTACTTATGTGAATTGTTCTGCTGCTTTAAAAACAATGTCTGATGTTATTGTTACTTCAAAAAATGCTGTTCAAATTGTCAATTCATATCCAAAAGATCAGCCTTTAATCTTTGCTCCTGATAAAAACTTAGGAGCTTATATTAATCAATTAACTGGAAGAAATATGGTTTTATGGAATGGTGCATGTATGGTACATGAAATTTTTAATCATAAAAAAATAGCTGATTTATTATCTGATCATCCAGATGCTGAATTGATAGCACATCCTGAATGTGAAGCCTCTGTTTTAAGTTTATCGAAATATATAGGTTCTACATATGGATTATTAGAATACACAAAAAAATCTATAACTAATAAATTTATTGTTGCTACAGAACCGGGTATTTTACATCAAATGCAAAAGTCATCACCTAATAAAATTTTTATACCAGCACCAACCAATCATGCTTGTGCCTGTAATAATTGCCCCCATATGAAATTGAATACATTAGAAAAGGTATATATTTGCCTTAAATATGAAGTTCCAGAATTACTTTTAGATAGTGAAACTATTCAAAAGGCATTAGTTCCTATTCAAAGAATGTTAGATATTTCAGCTCAATTGGGATTATGATAGAAAACAAGGAAGTCAAGTTTACACCTTTAATTCAGTTTAATGAATTTGAATTAATTCATGAATGGACTAAAAATTTTAAACAGTATCATCCAAATCTTTTGAAAGGAATTGGTGATGATTGCGCTGTTCAGCAAATATCAGAAAATCAAGTTTTATTAACATCTACAGATTTATTGGTTGAGGGTGTTCATTTTGATTTGAGTTATACACCACCTATTCATTTAGGTTATAAATCAGCGATGGTAAATTTTTCTGATATTATAGCTATGAATGCTATGCCCACTTCTATTACGGTATCAATTGCTTGTTCTAATTTTCATTCATTTGAGTTAATTCAACAAATTTATCAAGGTATACAAATTGCTTGTGATGAATTACAAGTAGATTTAATTGGTGGTGACACTTCATCATCGAGAAAGGATTTAATAATTTCTATTACAGTTAATTCTATTTTTGATAAAGAAAAAATTGTTTATCGTTCCGGTGCAAAACATGCAGATTTAATTTGTGTTACAGGTGATTTAGGTGCTGCTTATGCAGGTTTACAGATTTTAGAACGAGAAAAACAAGTTTTTTTACAAAATCCTAACGTCCAACCTGATTTGAATGAATATGATTATGTAATAGAAAGGCAGTTAAGACCCAGAGCTAGGTATGATATGATTCGTTTTTTTAATGAAAATCAATTACAACCATCTTCTATGATAGATATTTCTGATGGTTTATCGAATGAAATTAATCATTTATCCAAAGCTTCCAAACTAGGTGCAGTGATTTATCAAGATAAACTTTATTCTGATTATCAAACTCAAAAAGTTTCCGAATTGTTAAATATTCCTTTAACTACTTTTATGTTATATGGTGGTGAAGATTATGAATTAATATTTACAATTTCACCTCAAAAATATAATGAAGTTACTAAAAATAAAGATATTCGTATAATTGGTTACATGACAGAACAGTTTTCTGAACCTATGTTGTTACAATTAGATGAAAGTTATATTCCATTAAAACCTTATGGTTATCATCATTTTGGTAAATCATGAAAAAACTAATCAATTTGAATGTTAATGGTATTCGTGCTGCTTTAAATAAAGGTTTAATTTCTTTTTTGGAGGCTGAAAATCCTGATTTTATTACTTTTCAAGAAGTAAAAATAAATGATGATTCTATTTTTCTAAATAATCCTTATTTTCAACATTTTTCTTTGACATCTAATTACGCAATTAAAAAAGGATATTCTGGTGTAGTTACCTTATCTAAAGAAAATTCATTATTTATACAAACCAATTTTGATGTTGATTTGTTTAATTTAGAGGGGAGGTTAGTGGTAAATGAATATCAAAAATTTTATTTAGTGAATGTTTATTTTCCTTCTGGAACTATGGGAAAAGAAAGGCAGAAAGTTAAAGATAAATTTTTAGTTATTTTTAATGAATGGTTAAAAAATCAGAATTTTAAAAAACCTTATTTAATAGTGGGTGATTTTAATATTGCTCATCAAGAAATTGATATTCATAATCCTAAAGGATTGTCCAGAACATCAGGTTTTTTACCATATGAAAGAAATTGGTTTACTGAATTTTTGGATAATCAGCATATAGACTTGTTTAGAAATTTATATCCTAATCAAATTGAATACAGTTGGTTTTCTTATAGAGCCAACGCTAAGAACAATAATAAAGGTTGGAGAATAGATTACGCAATTTGTAATTATTCTTTTTGTAATTTTGTAACTGATATAAAAATTAAAAAAAATTTTAATTTTTCTGACCATTTACCTATAATTTGTTTGTTAAATTTATGATAGATAAAACTATATACGATAAGCTTAATGAATTTAGAAAAAAATATTACCTCAATCAAATTATTAGAGGTTCTATTTTTACATTTCTTTCATTTCTTGCTCTTTATTCATTGTTTGTAACTTTTGAAGGGATTTTTTGGTTTACTCCTTTTATAAGGACTTTATTTTTTCTATCATTAGTTTTTGTACCTTCTTTTGTTTTCTATAAAACTTTATTTTTCCCTCTTTTGAATTATTTTGAAATAAAAAAACCTATTTCAGATGAAGAAGCATCAAAAATTATTGGTGAACATTTTCCTGAAATTTCTGATAAACTTTTGAACTATATTCAATTATCAAAAAATGAACAAGCTAATGCTATCTTTTTAGCGGCTCTTGAACAAAAGAAGTTTAACGTTTTACCTTTTGATTTCAAACAAGTTATAAACTTGAACGTAAATTTAAAAAAATCTCGTTATGTTTTAATTCCTTTGCTTTTTCTTTTATTTTTATTTTTATTAGCACCCGAAGTAATTACAAAAGGAACTTACCGTTTAATTAATTTCTCTAAACCTTTTTCTCCTCCACCACCTTTTACAATTATTATAAAAAATCTTCCATCCAAAATTATTGATAATGATTCATATGAATTAAATATTGAAGTAAATGGTTCCCAATTACCCAAAGAATTGTTTCTTTATTACAAAGAAAATCAAAATTCAGATTTTCAGCCTATTAGTTTAAAGAAAATTAATACTTCTAAGTTTCATCATTTATTTTCTTCTGTCCATAATGATTTTCAATTTTATGTGGGTAATGATTTATTCAAAACTGAAATCTATAATGTTGATGTTGTTAAAAGACCTTACATACAAGATTTTGAAGTCACTATTTATTATCCTTCTTATACAGGTTTACCTTCTGAAAAACTTTTGCCTAATGTTGGTGATTTTTCTGTATTAAAGGGTTCTAATGTTGAATGGAAATTAAATCCAAAAGGAAATATTAAAGAAGCTTTTTTAGGTTTTAATTCTATAATACCTTTTCAAAATCAAAAAGCTACCAAGAACATTCTCAATTCTGAATCTTATTTTATTCAATTAATTTCCAATCAAAATTTAACTAATATTGACACTGTAAGGTATCAAATACAAGTAATTGAAGATAAATTTCCCGAAGTTCAAATTATTTCTCCTAATCCAGAATTTTCTTTGCCCAATAATGGGTTTTTACCATTAGTATATGAAATCAATGACGATTATGGTTTTTCGTCGTTACTATTAAATTATAGATTTTTAAAATCCAATAATCCTTCTAAGGTTTCTAAGAATTTCAAAACTAAAGTATTATCTAAACAATTTAATTCTAAGTTTATTAGAAATGAAATCAACTTAGATTTCTTTGATTTAAATATGGAGCAAGGTGATTTAATTGAATATTCTTTGACAATATTTGATAATGATGCTGTTTCTGGTTTCAAATCTTCAACTTCACAATTATACAAAGTTAATTATTTGTCAGTAAATGAATTATACGAAAACAATGAAAAGCTACAAGAAAAAGTTGAAGAAAATTTAGAAAATTCTATAAATGATAATGAAAAATTAAACGAAAAATTTGATAAACTTCAAAAGAAGTTATTAGAAAATAAAACCTTAGATTATGAACAAAAGAAAGAAATACAAGAATTTATTAAACAACAACAAAAAGTTTTTGAGAATATCCAAAACCTTAAAGAAGATTTAAATGAAATTAAACAGAATTCTCAAATGAATGATCTTTATAATGATGAAACGCTTCAGAAAATGGAGCAACTTCAAAATCTTATAAAGGAAATGGAAAATTCTGATTTAAAAAAGCAATTAGATGAACTACTCAATAAATTAAACAAGAATGATGAAAATCGTTCTATTAAACAGCAAATGGAACAAATACAATATAAACAAGAGAATTTACAATATGATTTAGAACGTATTCAACAATTGTATAAACAATTAAAAGCCAATCAAAAAGCTGATGAAATACAAAAAAAATTAGAAGATATTAAGCAGCAACAAGAAACTTTGAATCAATTAACAAAAGAAAAGAACGATAAAGAAGACTTAAAAAAGATTGCAGAGAAAGAGAAGGAATTAGAAAATAAAATGAACCAATTAAAAGAAGATTTAAAGGATTTAGAAAAATTGAATAAAGATGCTGGAAGAGATATATCAGATAAGATGCAGGATATAAATAAAACTCAACAAGATATTCAACAAGATTTACAAAAATCTTCTGAACAGTTAAATCAAAATCAAAAATCTAAAGCATCTCAAAGTCAGCAAAATGCTACAAAGAATATGGAAAAGATGCAGCAGCAAATTTCTGATATGATGCAAGAAGAAGAATCCGATGAAACTGCCGAAAATTATGAATCTTTACGCAATCTTCTCAAAAACCTTTTAAAATTATCCTTTAATCAAGAAGATTTACGTGATAAAACGAAAAAGTTAAAATATAATGACCCATTACTTAAAAAGTATCTCATTGAACAAAAAAAATTAAGAGATAACATGGAAATGGTTAAAGATTCCTTACAAGAACTTGCAAAAAGAGTTTTTCAAATTAAAAAATATGTTACTGATGAAGTGAATATTATCAATCTTCATATGGATAATACCATTAAATTTTTATCACAACTACAAGTACCAAATGCTAATAATTCTCAACACTACGTAATGACGAGTTTAAATAATCTCGCTAATATGTTAACGGAATCTCTTGATCAAATGCAGCAACAAATGAAAGCACAGCAAAATCAAAAGGGTGGTGGTGGAGCATGTAAAAAGCCTGGTGGAAATAATCCATCTATGCAAGGTTTAGCAAAGCAACAATCTAAACTTAACCAAATGCTTCAAGATATGATGAATCAAAGTGGACAAGATCCTGCTAGGTTAGAACAAATGGGTAAAGAACAAGAAGCTATTAGAAAAGGTTTAAAAGAAATGTTTGATAAAATATCAAAAGAAATGGGCGAAAAGGGAGGTTTAGGTAATATGTCTAAAATATTACAAGATATGGAGGAAACTGAAAAGGAATTATTTAATAAACAATTAACAGCCGAACTTCTCAAACGTCAGCAACAGATTCTTTCAAGAATGTTAGATTATGATAAATCAATTAGACAAAGAGATTTAGATAATAAAAGACAATCAACTACTGGTAAGGATATTAATCGTAATTCTCCTAATAACATTTTTGAATCAAATCCTAATATCTTTATTAACAAAGAAAATATTAATCGTACAAAAATTAATTATACCAAAACATACCAAATGATTATTGATAACTATTATAACAAAATCAAATAATTTATGCTTACCTTTGAAAAATATCATCAAGAATTAAATATACCATCAGATATTAATGAATTATCCAGTGTTGAACTTTTTTTAGATCGTTTACAAAATGATTTAAATTTATCAGAAACTGTTTTTGCAAATATTATTATATCGGTAACAGAAGCTGTAAACAATGCTATTATTCATGGTAATAAAAACGATTCATCTAAAAGAGTTTATTTAACAGCAAAATTAAATAATCCATATTCTTTATCTTTATTTATTAAGGATTGTGGAAATGGTTTTGATTTGAATAACATTAAGGATCCAACCTTAATGGAGAATATCTTTTCTGAAAATGGAAGAGGAGTTTTTGTTATGAAACATTTATCTGATGATTTAATTTATCATGATAATGGTACAATGTTAGAACTAAAATTTAATATATGATTAGCTACAGTTTTGACCAAAGACCTAAATTTTTAATCAAATCTTTTAAGGAACATTTCAAACAATTAGCTAATCATATTTCTAAAGAAAATAATTTTCATATAAAAAAATTGCATTATCATTTTTGTAATGATGAGAATATATTACGTATTAATAAAAATTTTTTGAATCATGATTATTATACGGATATAATCACTTTTGATTATTCTGAAGATTCAAATTTACAAGTGGAGATTTTTATTAGTTTGGATAGGGTAGAAGAGAATGCTAGGGAATACAAGGTTGATTTCATGAATGAATTATTAAGAGTAATGATTCATGGTATTTTACATTGTATTGGATATAATGATACAACTGATTCTGATGAACTATTAATGAGAGAAACCGAAGATAAATATATTTTTTATTTTTATTCTTTAAAAGTTCCACGTGGAACATGAATTTTTTAAATATTTATTTTGTTCCACGTGGAACATTTAATTTAAGTATAAGGTATGGGTATAAAAGATAATTATGATGTTATAGTAGTGGGTGCAGGTCACGCTGGATGCGAAGCAGCGGCAGCGGCAGCAAATATGGGTTGTAAAGTTTTATTAATTACTATGAACATGACTACCATAGCTCAAATGTCTTGTAATCCAGCAATGGGTGGTGTAGCAAAAGGACAAATTGTAAGAGAAATTGATGCTTTAGGTGGTTATTCAGGTATAATTTCTGATAAAACAGCTATCCAATTTAGAATGCTTAACCGATCGAAAGGACCTGCAATGTGGAGCCCCAGAACTCAAAACGATAGATTAAAATTTGCAGAAGAATGGAGATATACCTTAGAAAATACTCCTAATGTAGATTTTTGGCAGGATATGGTCGCTAGAATTATTGTAAAGGATAATTATGTAAAAGGAGTGATTACTGCTATGGGTAAAGAATTTTATAGTAAAACCGTTATTTTAACTAATGGGACTTTTTTAAACGGAATTATCCATATTGGTGAAAAACAATTCTCAGGTGGTCGTTCAGGTGAAAAAGCTGCCAAAGGTATAACTGAACAATTGAATGAATTAGGTTTTGAATCCGGTAGAATGAAAACGGGTACACCTCCTAGAATTGATGGAAGAACCATTGATTACTCTAAAACTGAAATCCAAGAAGGTGATAAACCCAAAAGAAAATTTTCTTTTCTCGATTTTCCTATAGAACATAAACAATTACCTTGCTATATAACCTATACCAATCCGAAAGTTCATGAAATACTTCAAAAAGGTTTTGAAAAATCCCCATTATTTACTGGAAGAATTCAAGGTTTAGGTCCAAGATATTGTCCATCCATTGAAGATAAAATTGTTCGTTTTTCAGAAAGAGAAAGACATCAATTATTTATTGAACCTGAAGGATGGAGAACCCATGAAATTTATTTAAATGGTTTTTCTTCATCACTTTCAGAAGAAATTCAATATGAAGCGTTAAGACATATCCCCGGTTTAGAAAATGCTAAAATGTTTAGACCCGGTTATGCAATTGAATATGATTATTTCCCACCTCACCAATTAGAATTAACCTTAGAAACTAAATTGATTAAAAATTTATATTTTGCAGGTCAAATTAATGGTACAACAGGATATGAAGAAGCTGCAGCTCAAGGAATTATGGCAGGAATTAACGCAGCACTAAGAATAAAAAATCAAGAACCCTTAATTCTCAAAAGAGACCAAGCTTATATTGGTGTTTTAATTGATGATTTAGTAACAAAAGGTACTGATGAACCTTATAGAATGTTCACTTCACGTGCTGAATATCGTATTCTTTTAAGGCAAGATAATGCGGATAGACGTTTGACTAAAATCGGTTATAATATTGGCCTAGCCAAAGAAGATAGATACCAAGAACTTTTACAAAAAGAAAAAGAGATTTCCGAAATTTCTGAATTGCTTAATCAATTTTATATAGAACCTGAAAATTCTCATGAAATATTAGAATACTTAAATGAACAACCCTTAAAAACTCGTCAAAAAGCAGCTCATGTTTTATTAAGACCTAATGTTAAATTGGAAAATCTACGTTGGATGAATCCTAAATTATCTGCTAAATTATATGAATATGCCTATGAAGCATTAGAAGCCGCCGAAATTGAAATTAAATATCAAGGATATATAGAAAAAGAAATTGCTCTCGTAGATAAAATGAAAAAACTTGAAGATATTCGTTTACCAGAAAATTTAAAATATGAAAATTGCCATGGTTTATCTAATGAAGCCAAACAAAAATTATTAAAAATAAAACCTCAAAGTATTGGTCAAGCTTCAAGAATAAGTGGAATTTCTCCAGCTGATATCTCCGCTCTTTTGATTTTTATAGGTAGATAATGAATAAATTTTGTTTGCCGTTTATTTTAATTTTGATATTGGGCTGTGCTTCTATTCGTTATCCAGAGGGAGGACCCAAAGATGAAGAACCTCCTTTAATTAAAACTATTCAACCTGATTTACCCAAAACTCGTTTTAATGAAAAAAAAATTGAACTAAAATTTAATGAGTATATTAGAAATGAAGATTATACAAAAGAAATTTTATTTTCCCCACCTTTAAAAACCCCAGCAAAAGTTTTAACTTATGGAAAAAAAATTAAAATTATTCTCCCCAATAATTTGGATAATGATTTAACTTATTTATTAACTATCGGCAAAAATATTAAAGATTTTAATGAAGGTAATACTTTAAGGCAAATTCAACAATTTCCTTTTACAAAGTCAAATGAGTTTGATACATGTAGTGTCTATGGTGAATTAATTAAAACGCATCCCAAAATGAAACTTGATAATTTTATGGTTTTTTTATATGACCAAGATAGCATTTCTTCTCTAAATTTTCATAATCAAATTCCCATGTATTTTGGTTTGGTGAATGAAAATTATCAATATAAAGTAAGCTATGTTAAACCTGGAAAATATAAAATTTTAGCGGTTCAAGATAAAAATAATGATTATAAATTTAATGATGGTGAAAATATAGGTATTGATGAACAAATTACTATTGATTTAAATAAGAATTTTAAACAAGAATTTGATTTATATTGTTTTCCTAATGATGTACAAGCACCTAAAATAAAGAAATCTTATTGGAAAGATAGTATTAATTATTGGTTTGAATTTTCAGAACCTATTATAAAAGATTCTTTAAAAATTCAAGCATCTACTAATTGTAAATTTATTGCTAACGAACAAAAATTAGAAATTTATTTTCCCGAACCCATTAAAGATAGTTTAAATATAAAATTATGGAATGTGTTAGATACCTTAGGAAATTCTTTGGATACAGTTTTTAATTTTGCATTAAATAAAACCAATGCTTATACACGAACATTTCAAATTGAAAAACCAGAAATTACACCCAAATATTGGACTTTTAAAGCTAATACTGTATTACAAGAAAAAAATTTACTTTACATAAAGGTTTTAGATAGCTTACAAAAGGTTTTACCGCTTCCTATTTATGTAAATGATAACATAATAAAGATTGACGTTAAAGACAAAGTCGATACAGGACAAGTTTATACAGTTTTAATAGATAGTTTATTTTTATCGTATCAGAATCAAAAATTAGATTCAACACTTCTATTTAAAATTAAACCTAAATCAGAAGATGAATTTTATGGATATTTAAAAATCAGTATTCAATGTGATTATCCAAATTTCTTAGGATTCTTAAAAAATACTCAAACAAAAGAAATAAAAGTTTTTAATGATAAAAATTTGATTTTTAATGAGTTAAATCCAGGAAAATATCAAATTGTTTTAATTGATGATGAAGATGGCAACGGATTATGGTCAACAGGTAATCTTAATACTTTAAAATTACCAGAAGATATATATATTTATCCTCAAGAAATTGAAATTAAACCTCAAATGAAAATAGAGAACCTGGAAATTAAGGTTCAATAAATAGACTTTAAATTTAGCATAATAACTTCAAAGCTTTAGCCATTCTATGAATACCCTCATGAATATCTTTTTCGTTACAAGCATAAGATAAACGAATATAGTCATTTGCACCAAATGCTGATCCTGGTATCGTAGCAACTCCATTGTCAACTAAAAAAAATGCTAACTCTTCTGAATTATTAATTATTTTATTATCAGGAGTTTTTTTATTCAAATACTGGCTTATATTCGGAAAGAAATAAAAAGCACCACTTGGGCAATCTAAAGGAAGTTCTGGTAAAAGTTCTTGAAATAATTTCATTCCAAAATCTCTTCGATTTTTAAAGGTTTTTACCATTTCATAAGTTGGTGTTAAATCAGAAGAAATAGCTGTAAGTGCTGCCTTTTGTGCTACGAAATTCGCTCCGCTGGTTACTTGACCTTGATATTTTTCGCATAAATCAGCTATCCATTTAGGAGCTCCTAAAAAACCTATTCGCCAACCCGTCATTGAAAAAGCCTTAGATACTCCGTTTATGGTAATGGTTCTATCAAAAATTTCAGGTATTGATGCTAAACTAACCGCAGGTTCATCATAGCTAATTAACTGATAGATTTCATCAGAAATCACATATAAATTCGGATATTTTAATATAATTTTGGCTAATGCTTCAAATTCTCTTTTTGTATAAATACTTCCCGTAGGATTTGATGGTGAACTAAATATGATTAAGCGAGATTTTGGAGAAATGGCTTTTTCTAATTGTTCAGGAGTAATTTTAAAGTTTTGTTTATCTGTTGTTGGAATAAAAACAGGTTTTCCTCCAGTTAAATGAACCATTGCTGCATAAGACACCCAAAATGGTGTCGGTATAATTACTTCTTCATCTGGATTAACTAATGCCATAACAGCGTTGAAAATTGATTGTTTTGCACCAGTAGAAATAATTATATTTTCTGTTTTATAAGGTATATGACTTGTGAGTTGAAAAAATTGGGCAACAGCTTCACGTAACTCTAAAATTCCAGCAACAGGAGTATATTTGATTTGACCTTGTTCTAAAATAGGATAAACCGATTCACAAATATGTTTGGGTGTAGGAAAATCTGGTTCACCTAAAGTAAATGAAATAATGTCCTTTCCTTGAGATTTTAACTGACGAACATATTTTGCCATTGCTAGAGTTTCTGATTCAGAAACTTGTGTAATTCTTTGAGAACCTTTGTATTCCATAATAAAATTTGAGATGGAGTTAAAAAATAATGTTACAAAGATAAAAAATTTTTTAAGAATTGTAAGGATTAACATAAGGAAAGTATACGTAAAATAAAAATTTCAAAAACCTAATTTTTTTGTAATTTTGTTCATTGTGATAAGCATCAAGAAAAATCATTTTCTTATTTGGGGGGTTTTATTAGTAAAATTTCAAGTTATTTTTTTGTGCTCTTTTGCTCAAAATTCCATTTATTTAAAAGAAGTTGAGTTTTTTGGCTTAAAAAAAACAAAACCACAAGCATTAATACGTTTCCTTGAATTTGATGATGATGATATTATTGCTGAAAATCGATTACCTGAGCTACTAGAACAATCTTCACGTAATTTATATAATACTGGTTTATTTAATAGAATTGATATTCAAGATACGATTATACAAGATTCATTGTATCTAAAAATTTTTGTAAAAGAACGTTGGTATATATTTCCGCAACCCTATTTCCTTTTAGAAGAAAGAACATTTACAGATTTTGTTAAGGAACCCTCTTCTAAACGTCTAACTTATGGCATGGGTGTAGATTGGCAAAATTTTACAGGAAGATTAGATAATATATGGACAGGTTTTACTCTTGGCTATTCAAAGCGTTTTTTTGGTTATTATTATTTACCCTTTGCTTTCCCAAAATCAAAATTAGACATTTATTTTTATGGTCTTTATCAAAAAAACAAAGAAGTAAATATTGGTTCTCATGAAGGAAAAATTGAAAGACATTTTTTGGTAGATAATGATTTTCAGGAAACTCATAAATATCTTTTATCAATATCAAAAAGGTTATCTAATATCAAAAAAGCAATATTGGAGGTGGCTTTTACTTATAAATCATTTCATGACTCATTATATATTTTCCGAACCAATTATTTAACCAATCACTATGGAATGGAATATTATCCCACTTTTCGTTTAGTCTATCGTTATGATAAAAGAGATGTTTTTGCTTTTCCTTTAGATGGATATAAATTTTTTGCATCTGCGGAATATAATGGATTAGCAAAATTTAGTACTTCTAATTTTATTAAGTTAAAATTAAATTATTCTCGGTTTCATCCTATTGGAAAACGATGGAATTTTGGTTATGCAGGGTATTTTCATCAGACCTTTGGATACAAAATTCCTTATTATGATAAATTTTTTTTAGGTTTTGGTGATTTTTTACGAGGATATGAAAAGTATATTGTTGATGGTACAAGCATTTTTATGGCTAAAACCGATTTAAAATTTGCTATTATCCCAAAAAGAATAACCTCTTCAAAACGTTTACCCGGTAAATTTAAAGATTTTCCTTTTGGTGTTTATTTAGTTTGGTTAAATGATTTAGGAATGGTAAATGATATAAGTTTTAATAATGATGACCATTTTTTAAAAGACCGTTGGCTTTATAGTACAGGTTGGGGAATTCAAATTCCATTTATTTATGATTCTTTAGTTCGTTTTGAATATACCTATAATCATTTAAAACAATGGAATTGGTTTTTTGATTTGGTTATACCATTAAGATAAATAAATTCCCAATTTATTACAAAAAAACTCCTTACGAAAAGTAAGGAGAAAACAAACAACAAATAATGAAATTTATTGTTTATCAGGAGTTTCTATAATATTTTCTTTAATTTCTGGTGCTAATTTATCTTCTTTAATTTCGTTACCATTTTCATCAGTAAAGGTAATAATTTTTGTAGAATTTTGGAATAAAACTACACGATAAGCCTTTTGATTATTTTTGGCGTGGTAAACTCGCTGAGAAGCTTGAATTTTATAGCCAGGAAAACGTTTTAATACTGCATCTTTAATATTTTGAGGTAAACCTTTTTCCCCTTGTAACATGGTCATAGAGCCTCTAATTTCACCATCTTCCTTAATACGGCAATGAGTTAAAAAACCCTCTTTATCTTTAAATCTTGCAATATAAATTTCAGGTTTATTTGAATTACCTTTCTCTTTATTACCTCTTTCTGTAATAAACCATTTTTCTACTGAAGTACCAGGAAACAATCTTTGTTGAGCATCTTTTACAACTTGTGGAACATCATTAGTTTCTATTAACTTTTTGCTCATCATCATTCCACCACCATGTTTCATATGAGGTTGTGCATTTACAGATAAATTTTGGTTTAAAAACAAACCCATTACCATCAAGAACCAAACAATTTTTTTCATTTTTTTAAATTTAAAGCTATTGTTTAGTTATCAAACATTATGCCATTTTAAATAAACAACGAATTTATTTCATAATTTACAAAGTAGAATAGTTTAGAGAAACTAATAAAAAGTGAGAGCGAATCACGAAAAATAAATAAGACATTAAATAGATTTGCAAAGTTGTTTTTGAAAAAAAATTCTGATTTTGTAATTTCGCATTTTATTTTACCATGAACTTTGCTGCACTTCAAAAAGAAGTATATCAAAACATAAGAGAAGTACCTGATTTTCCTATTCCTGGTGTACTTTTCAAAGATATTAGTCCATTATTACTTAAACCAAGTTTAGTAAAAGATATTGTTTTAGGTTTATGTGAGCCTTTTCGTAATTATGGAATTACAAAAATTATAGGAATTGAAAGTCGAGGTTTTATATTTGGAAGTTTGATGGCACAAGAGTTAAACGCA
Organism: uncultured Bacteroidia bacterium; assembly: GCA_938006875.1. Classification (GTDB taxonomy): domain Bacteria; phylum Bacteroidota; class Bacteroidia; order J057; family CALLMJ01; genus CALLMJ01. The sequence continues at coordinate 7,169 of CALLMJ010000031.1, read as the reverse complement.
GGTTTTGTGATTGTTAGAAAAAAAGGAAAATTGCCTCCTCAAAATTTGGAGGTTAGTTATGATTTAGAGTATGGTTCCGCAATTATTGAAATGCCAGAATTTGCAATTCATAGTGATGATGTAGTTTTAATACATGATGATTTATTAGCAACTGGCGGTACAGCTTCTGCTGCTGCTCAATTTGTTCAGCAAAAAAATGCAAAATTGGCAGGTTTTTCTTTTTTAATTAACTTAAAAAATTTAGGAGGTTACGAAAAATTATCAAAAATTTCATCAAAGATTGAATACTTAATTGAATATTAAACAAAAAATTGAATACTAAAAAGATATGGGATTAAAATGTGGTATAGTAGGATTACCGAATGTTGGGAAATCAACGCTTTTTTCTGCGTTAACTAATATACAAAACGTGGCAGCTAATTATGAATTTGCTACAATAGACCCTAACATCGGAATTGTTGATGTTCCAGATAATCGTTTAGAGGAACTTGCAAAAATTGTAAACCCACAACGTGTAGTTTATGCCAATGTTGAATTTGTAGATATAGCTGGTTTGGTAAAAGGTGCAAGTAAAGGAGGAGGTAGAGGTAATGCCTTTTTGACGCATATTCGTGAAGTAGATGCTATTGTTCATGTGGTTCGTTGTTTTGATGACCCTAATATCGTGCGTTCCTCAGGCCCTATTGACCCCGTTTTAGACAAAGAAATTATTGAACTTGAACTTCAAATTAAAGATTTAGAAACTCTTAATTCTCGTATAGGCAAAGTTGAAAGAAGTGCTAAAGCAGGTGATGCAAAAGCAAAACAAGAATTAGCAGTATATCAAAAATTTAAAGAACATATTGAACAAGGTAAAAATGCTCGTAATTTAGATGCTTCAGATGAAGAAAAAGAAGTAATTAGTGATTTATTTTTGCTAACCATGAAGCCCATGATGTATGTAGCAAATGTTGATGAATCTTCGTTACATGAAGATAATGACTATGTAAAAGCATTAAGAGAATCCGTAAAAAATGAAAATGCTCAAGTTTTAAGAATTTGTGCTGCACTAGAAGCTCAAATTGCTGAAATTCCAGAAAAAGAAGAAAAACAAATGTTTTTACAGGAATATGGTTTGAATGAATCAGGCTTAGATAAGTTGATACGTTCTGCTTTTGATTTATTAGGTTTACAAACTTATTTTACAGTTGGTGTGAAGGAAGTTAGAGCATGGACTATCAAAAAAGGTGCAAAAGCCCCTCAAGCTGCCGCAGAAATTCATTCCGACTTCGAAAAACATTTTATTCGTGCTGAAGTAATCAAATACGAAGATTATATCCAATATCGTTCAGAAGCTTCTATTAAAGAAGCCGGTAAAATGGCAGTACAAGGAAAAGATTATGTTGTTCAAGATGGTGATATCATGCACTTTTTAACTTCTGCATAAGTTGGATAAAGAATATAAGTTCAAAGGGTTAAGAGAAAAACTTGTTAAGGAATTAAGAAAAAAAGGAATTTCTGATGAACAAGTACTTTTTGCTATGGAAAAAGTAAAAAGACACCTTTTTGTAGATGAATTAATTCAAGAATCAGCTTATGAAGATAGAGCTTTGCCTATTCTTCTAAACCAAACCATTAGCCAACCATATACCGTTGCTTTTCAAACTCAATTATTAGAAGTAAAAAAAGGATTAAGGGTTTTAGAAATTGGATTAGGTTCTGGGTACCAAGCGGCGGTTTTATGTGAAATGGGTGCTATAGTCTTTTCAGTAGAAAGATTAAAAGAATTAGCTTTATTAACCAAAGAAAGATTAAAAAATTTGGTTTATGACGTTCAAATCAAAATAGGAGATGGAACTTTAGGCTGGCAAACTTTTGCTCCTTATGATAGAATTTTGGTTACTGCGGCAAGCCCTCAAGTTCCTGAAACTTTATTAAAACAATTAATTATTGGAGGTATTTTAGTAATTCCTGTTGGAGATAGGGATACTCAGAAAATGTATAAAGTAATAAAAACTCATGAAAATACCTATGAAACTCAAATTTTTGATGATTTTAAATTTGTTCCCTTGATTGGTGATAAAGGTTGGAAAGAGTAAAAAAATTCGTGAGAAATAACGAATAAATTTAAAGTCCTTATTACTTTTTGTGTTTAATTCCAATAACCATTATATCATCAACTTGCTCCGCATTGCCTTTCCAATTTAATATTTCTTGTTTAAGAATTTCATGCTGTTTTTTTAAAGGCTCTTGATGAATTTCTAAAAGTTTTTTACGAAATTTTCCTAATTGGTACTTTTGATTGTCAGGATTGAATTGGTCAGCGTAACCATCAGAAAATAAGTAGAATATATCTCCATCTTCAAGAAATATTTCATGAGAGGAAAAGAACTTTTCAGGTTCACGACCACCAATCGGTTTTTTATCTCCTTTATAGATAATGATTTCTTGGTCTCTTAATAAATAAACGGGTCTCATAGCAGAAGCGAAGGTAAATTTATTATTTTGAAGTTCATAAAGAACAATAGCGATGTCCATACCATCAAGTACTTGATTATTAGAACCTTGTTTTAAGGATTCATGAATTTCTTTATGTAAGAGAGATAAAATTTTTGCGGGTTCATATACACCACTATCCACAATTTTATTGAGCATAGAAATACCAATCATACTCATTAAAGCACCGGGAACACCATGCCCAGTGCAATCACCAGCAGCTATTAATAGCTGATTATTTTTTTCATAAACCCAATAAAAATCACCACTTACAACATCTCGGGGCATGTATAAAACAAAACAATTGTTTTCAAATATTGAATGAATTTGTTGCTCTTTTGGTAACATAGCTTGTTGTATTCTTTCTGAATATCTCAAACTATCCATAATTTCCATATTTTTTTCTTCAATAATTTGTTTTTGCTCAGCAATTTCTCGCGTTCTTTCTTCAACTTTTTGTTCTAATATTTGATTTTCTTCTTCAATTTTTCTTTTTTCTTCTTCTAATTTACGAAGTTTATATTTTGTATAAAAATAAGCTGATGAAACAAAAATACTAATTACAAAAAGATAAAACCACCAACTTCTCCAAAAAGGATAGGCAACATGGATTTCAAATGTGTAAATATCAGAGATTTGACCATTGGGTAAAATGGCTTTTAATCCTATAGAATATTTTCCTGATGGTAGATTATATAAAATCCAATCTTTACCTTCTACGAGTGTCCATTCACCATTGTTTATGCTTACAAAATATTGTGATGCCTCGGGATTGAATAAATTTGAAGTTGATAATTTTACATTGATATTATAATCTCCATAAGGTAGATAAAGTTGATTGTCATAAATCAAAGAGTCTTTATAAACTGTTCCCCAGAATGATTTTCCTGTAATTATATAACCACGTACATAAACTTGATTTTTGTCCTTTGGATTTTCTTTATAAAACTTTAATAATGATTTTTTACCCGATATTAAATACTGATTATCTTCATGAATAAAGGAGGGAACGTCATCTAATATACGGCTATAATATAAAGTATCCCACGATAAATTAGAATTAAAAGCTAAAATCAAAGATTTTGAAAATAAATATATTCCTTCATGAGAAGGTATGATTTGATAATTAGAGGGAAGGGTTAAATTAATAAAATTTGCTTGGTTATCAATTTTGAATATGCTTTTTGGGCTCAAACCAAAAATTTGATTTTGATACTTTTTTAAATAAATATTCCCTTCATTTTCTAAAAACCATTTAACATTTTGTAATTGAAAAGAAGTTTTAAAGTAACCTTTGGATGTACCACCTAAAATTTCATTTCCTTGAATTACCAAACTATTAATAAAACGTCCAGAATTAAAAGTATTAGAAACCTCCCATAACTTTCCATTTTTTTGTAATAGTATTACTTTTTGGTTACTGGTTATCCAGATATTGCCATTTTGTTCAACGATTTTGTAAGTTAAAACGGGTAATTTGAATTCAATTTTTTTATCAATAATTTCATAAAAACCTTTCTGAGTTCCTGCAAAAACTCTGTTAGATATTATTTTTATATCATAAACCATTTCTGATATTCCTTGAATAGGGCGAAAAACTAAATATCTTCTGTAGTTTTCAGCGGATTTGATATTTATTTGGTTTACGTTTTCTTGATAAGTGTATTTTTTTTCTTCGACAATGGTTTGTTTTTTTTCTTCTTGAACAGTGTTAGAATTGGATTTATTTTCTTCGGTATTATCCTTTATTTTTTTGTCTTTTTTGGAAAATTTATCTTTCAGTTTGTTAAATAAACCTTTTTTTTCTTTTTTATCTTCTTTTTGGTCATCTGTATTTTCTTTTTTAATTTGATTATTTGGTTTGGTATCTTGAATGTTCTTAACTACATTTTCACGTTTGATAATTGTTTTATTTACAGTAAATGATAGCATTTCAGATTCTTTGGGTATTTCATAGGATAAATAGAAAAGTCCGTTATCGGTACCCACCCAAATTTGTTCTTGATTTTTTGCTAGAACATGAATATTACCAATCAAACCTACTGCGTTGGTATAATCTTCAAATTTTTTACTCCAATAAATTCTAGAAAAATGAAACGGATGAACTAACCAAATTCCTTGATTTTTATCTAAAAATATAGAATGAATTTCATTGTCTGGTAAACCATGAATAGTACTAATTTGTTGTTGAATAGTACCATTATTTCTGTTAATTACTAATAAACCTTGATTATTGGTAGCTGCAACAATTTCATCATCAACTACACTAATTCCTTGAATATAAGTATTTTTAGCAGAATTGTATTGCCCTAAAAACTTAAAATTTTGGTTTTCGTAACTGTAAATGGCATTGTCTAATGTAACTAAATAAAGAACTTCAGGTGTTGAAAAATAATTTTGTAAATATTGATTTTCAAAAATTTGGCTATTTTGTACAGGTTCTAATTCATAATTTTTAGGATTAATACTCAAAAAACCTAATGAAGGGTCTAAAACCCAAATTTCATTTTTATATTTTAGCATACCACCAAATACCCCTTCACTAGGAACTTTTATAGATTTTTGTGTTTTTTCTTCTAAGGATATAACCAAAATCTCTTCCTCAGAGAATAAAAAAAGGCTTTGATTGAGAAATTCAATCTGATTATATTTAGATTTTAATTCTAAAAATTTTTCAGGTTTATATGGAAATTTATCAAGATTGGAAATTTTTCCGATATAATTATCAGTAATAAAAAAGATTTGATTTTGTATTACTTTGATATCATAAACAGAACTTTCTGTTGAGGTAATAAACCAACTTTTTCCATCAAAACCTAAAATACCATAAGAACTAGAACAGAAAATAATTCCATTTGGAGCCAAATCAAGTTTACCGATAGGACTGGTTTCTTTATGAAGCTCTGTTTGAAAAGATTTTACATAATAATAACCATTTTGAGCTTTTAAAATTTGAAAAATTAAACTCAAAAAAAATAAAATTTTTTTCATAAAGAAAAAATCGTGCAAAATTATAAAGAGTTTTTGATATCAATCATACCCAATCCAAAGTCAGTATATTCACCGAGACCAGCTTCCCAAGCAAACTCAATTAATTCTTTGGAACCAGAAAGTTTCATTTCAAATTCAAATCCTCTTATTTTTAAACCAGGTTCTACAGCTTCCAAATTAATCATAATGGTTCTAGAAAGCATTTCTTTTATTTCACAATGAAAATCAGAATTTTCTGGTAATTTTCCATTAATTTTTTGATATTTATCAATTAATGAAGTTTTTAAAAGTTCTTCATAATTATTGTAATTAGGGCTTAAAAATAAAGTTTTATCTTTTTCACTTTTTGTTGCACAAACGGGTGTTAAAGTTTTGAATATTACTTCATTATTAAGGTTAGGTTTAGGTATCCATTCAACACTATCAATCCAAAGTTCGCATTTTGAAAACTTATCTTCAAAAATTAGTTGTTTTCCTATGAAAATGCTGGGATCAAATTTTTGATCGGTTGCAATAGAAAAAATCCAATAAATAGGAAATTCATGAAATTCAAATCTATCTAACCTTTTTTGGAAATGATTTGAAAAAGGTTTCCCAAAATTAAATGTTTTATAATCAATATTTTCTTGACTTAATATATTTTCAAACCATGATTTAATTTCTGTATGGTAATAAATAGAAAAAAGGGCTGGTTGATTCTTTGTTTGAAAATGAAACTTAATTCTCATCATTTTTAAAACTATTTGAATTACAAATTTATAAATTATACACTTACAAAAATCTTTTTTATGAATACTTTGTGGAAAAAACTATTTTCTGTTTATAACTTTTGAAAGAAAAAAATTTTTCTAATAAATTGTTAATCAATAAATAATATCTTATTTGTTTTCCTAAAAAAATTTCTTTATTCACATATATTTGTTAATTTTGTAAAAAATAAGCTATATGAAAAAACTAATTCATAAATCCATTTCACTATTTATGATGATTTCATTCTTATTGATTTTATTGAATGGTTGTACAATCTCACCAAATAGGATTATAGCATCATTTTTTGAAAAAGAAGACACATGCGATATTTATATTTCTGACTATAAACTTTTAGAAAAAATTTATCAAAAAGAATATAAAAACTACGAATTTCAACCAGGTGAAGTCATAGCAGAAATTGGTGCAGCTAATTTGTTTTTTTCATTAAGCAACATGTGTTTTAAGGATAGTTTAACTTTTTATGTTCAAGATTTGAATATTAGATGTTTGTCGGAAGAAAATATTCAAAAAGGTAAAGAACATTTTACTAAACTGCGCGCAGAAGGTCCATTAAAAGGGAATATTTATGTGGTTCAAGGTGATACCAATCATTCAAATTTGCCCAAAAATACTTTTGATAAAGTAGTTTTAAGATTGGTGTACCATGAATTTAAAAATCCTGAACAAAATTTAAAAGATATTTATGAAATTTTAAAACCTGATGGAATTTTATATATTGGTGAAAATGTTCAAAAAAAACAAAACAAAATGAAAAAGTGTGGTCTTCATAGAACTCAAGAAAATTTAATCCAAGAAATTGAAAACGAAGGCTTTAAATTAGAAAAAATTGTTTATAAATCAAAAAATGAAAATTATAAAGTCTTTAAATTTGTAAAAAAATAGTTTAGAAATATGCTTTTTACTTTTTCTGTTGGTAGTTTTTGAACTCAAAA
>CALLMJ010000030.1 GCA_938006875.1 uncultured Bacteroidia bacterium | reverse complement strand
CACAACTAATTTTTCCCATGGCGCTGTAGTACCTATTCCTACATTTCCTCCTGCTGTAACCGTTACGCGAGTAGTTCCATTAGTAATTAAACTAAAAGGATGATTACTTCTTGTACCTGTGATACCACCAGCAGGAGCTCCATAAAAACCTGTATTGTGAGACCATAAACCTGATTGTATATTACTTGTAGTGGCTATAATTTTTGAGTAGTTAGCACCATAAACATCTAAAACTCTATCCCAACCTTCTGAGTTTTCAGGCGTGGCTGTTCCAATTCCTACATTACCTCCTGTTGTTACACGCATTTTTTCTGTTCCATTCGTACGGATAGGAAAATCAAAATTATCATTCGTTCCGATGTATCGTAATACGCCATTGGTATTACCATCTAATCTCCAATCATCGGACTGATTATCTATTAAACGTACCCACTTAGTACCATCCCAATAATAATATCCAGGCCATACATTATTCGGCGCTGTTCCTGCGGTTGCGGTATTATAAACCAACAAGCTCGTCGCTGGACCAGCTACCGGAGCCGCATTATTCGTGGCACTTAATGCTACTCTCGGAATTAATATCCCGCGTTGTGTATCCGATACATCTAATCTTGCAGAGGCATCAGGCGCTGAAGTGCCTATACCCACATTTTGAGCTTGAACTAATGAAAGCAAACTCAAACTAAGAATTGCGTAAAAAATATTTTTCATATATTTAAAATTTACGTTGCAATATTAGCAAATAAATTTTAAATTGTCAATCAATTTTTTATTTTTTTATCGTAATCGTTTTAATAATAGAGTTTATGAACTATTCATTAAAAATTGTTAGCGCTTAACATTAAGTATATATGCGGTTGTAGAGTAGTGAGTAAAGCGAACGTACCGAAACAACCGCTTTTCTCCGAAAGATGGTCATTTCGATACGGCTACGCCTACTCAATGACCACAGGTACGGCAACGCCTACTCAATGACTAGCGGTACGGATGAGCGTACGCAATAATCAAAACAAAAATTTTGTTCAAAATCTTTATTTTCAATAAATTGTATCCTACAAATGATGAGGGATTACCAATATTCATAAGGAAAGCTAATAGCAAATATGACAAAAACTTTGGTTGTGAGTTGACAAACGCTATATGAAGTGCAAACGAAACATCTCAACCGAACCAACTAAGGGAAACGCCAAAAATTAAATTTTTTCTTTTAAAGGCTCTATCCATCTGCCATCTTCTTGAATGATTTTGATAAGTTCTTGAACAGCCTTTTCCGAGGGTACATCTCTGACTAACAATTCTTTACCTTTATACAAAGAAATTGTGCCATAACCAGAACCTACATAACCATAATCGGCATCAGCCATTTCCCCAGGGCCATTGACAATACAACCCATAACTGCAATTTTTACTCCTTTTAAATGTTCAGTATGTTGGCGTATCATAGCGGTAGTAGTTTGCAAATCAAATAATGTTCTACCGCAAGATGGACATGAAATATATTCTGTTTTGCTCATTCTTAAACGGCTTGCTTGTAATATATTAAAAGCAATATTATTAACCATTTTTAAAGTTACCGTTTCATATTTTGTTTTTAGTATAATTCCATCTAACAAACCATCTATGAGTAAAGGACCCAGCCTTCCGGAAGCAGAAATTTGAAAGTATTCTTCTGTACTTACATATTTTGAAGGATTATCAGAAACTATAGTTTCTAAAATTATGGGTAATTGAATACCTTTTAACATCCATTTTTCTATCGCTAGTCTTATAGGCTGAATAGCATAAGTTTCACAAGTTAAAATGATACCCAGATTTTGATGATTTTCAGGGTAAAAATCATTGAAAAGAATATCTTCAACTCTTACTTTCACTAAATTGAGTACATCGGAACGAATCAACGCATTTTTAAAAGATTCATAATTTTCAAATAAAGGATAAATATTTCTTTGCAGATTTTTTACCCAATTTTGGTAATTTTGGATAATATTTAATGTACTAGGTATATCAAAGTCTGGTAAATTTTCCCCTATGATTAAATAATCAGCGGCTAAATCTTGGAAGTTCCATTTATCCGATTCAGGAGTATAGACATAACCAATGGATTCCATAGTTTCGTAAGTAATTTTACCCAAGTTTTGGAAATCTGCAATTACTCTTGGAAATTCATTTTCACCAAGTAAATGAACTTTTTTTGAAGGTTTTCTTTGAAAGTCAAAAGGATACTGAATGGAAGTAAAATTTTGATAATTCGTTAAATAATTAGGATACAGATTAATCCAGTGGTCTAAATTATCTTTTTGATTTTCAAAATGATGCAATATTGCTTTGGCAACAGGGATTTCTGCTTCGGGGGGTTCTGTTAAAGAAACGCGAATGGTATCTCCTAAGCCATCAGCTAATAAAGTACCAATTCCTATTGTGGATTTGATACGACCATCAGCTCCATCGCCTGCTTCAGTTACTCCCAAATGCAATGGATATAAATACTTTGTTCTACCGTTTAACATTTCATAAACCAGTAAACGGTAAGCGTAAACCATTACTTGAGTATTAGAAGCTTTCATGGAAATTACCATAGAATGAAAATCCTCTTTTTCACAAAAATGAATAAATTCTAAAGCTGATTCAACCATTCCCTTAGGATTATCACCATAAAAACTCATAATTCTATCAGATAAAGAACCATGGTTGGTACCAATTCTTAATGCAGTTTTATGTTCTTTAAGAATCTTTAAAAGAGGTTGGAATTTTTTTTCAATTTTTTGAAGTTCTTTTTGATATTCTTCTTGGGTATAATCAATTTGTTCAAATTTTTTTTTATCAGCGTAATTACCGGGATTAATGCGAACTTTTTCAACGATTTGAGCGGCTAATTCAGCGGCATTAGGAGTAAAATGAATATCCGCAACTAATGGAGTTTGATAACCTAATTTTCTTAACTCATTTTTAATGTTTTTTAAATTTTGGGCTTCTTTTTTGGAAGGGGCTGTTATACGTATTAATTCGCAACCCGCTTGAATCATTCTTATGGATTCTTCTACAGTTGCTTGTGTATCTAGAGTATCTGCTGTAGTCATAGACTGAACCACAATAGGGTTTTTAGCACCCATTTTGAGATTTCCTATCAACACTTCATGAGTTTTTAAACGATATGGGTAGACCCAAGAGTGACTATATCGATGATTACAACAAAAATCAGGATTCATAGAACCGCCTCCACTTTTTTTATTTCGGGTATAGATTTAATAATGGTTTGTTCTAACCCAGCTTTCATCGTCATGGTATTCATATTGCAGTTTTCGCAGTTTCCTAATAATTTGACTTTCAAAATTTCTCCTTCAATATCCACAACTTGAACATCTCCACCATCGGATTGTAGATAAGGTCTTACAGTATCTAAAACCTCTTCAATTCTTTCAAAAAGAGTTTTCATGACTACAAATCTAATATGATTTTTTTTCAACACAAAATAGACTTAAAAAATTCTGATTTATTTTAAACTCTATAAAAAGCAAAAGTATTTCGTAGAAAGAGTGATTAGCAAAATTTAAATTTTTTTATTTGATGAAAATTCTTAAAATTTGATTTCATGAATAAAAAGATATAAATTGCGGCAGTATTGAACTTAAAATATTTTGTTCTATGAATAACATTATACCGAATTATAGTAAAACGAAAATGGTTGCGACCATGGGTCCAGCTTGTAATAAAAGAGAAATTTTATTGGAAATGATTCGATTAGGAGTGGACGTTTGCCGATTGAACATGTCTCATGGTGACCACGACTTCCATCAACAACTAATCAATTTAATCAATGAAATCAATAGAAATGAAAATTTGAATGTTTCTATTTTATTAGATTTACAAGGTCCAAAGATACGTATGGGTGCTTTGAATGAGCCTTTTTTAATAAATCCAGGGGACATTATCAAATTTTGTACATCCATTAAAGAACCTAATTTAGAAGAAAAAATTTTACCTATGGTATGTGATCGTTTTGCCCAAGATGTTAAACCTGATGACGCGGTTTTGGTAGATGATGGTAAAGTAGAGTTAAGAGTAATAGAAACTGATTATAAAGATACGGTTACTCTAAAAGTAATTAGTGGTTCAGAAATTGGCTCCAAAAAAGGAGTGAATTTACCTTGGGTAAAATTGGATATACCAGCACTTTCAGAAAAAGACTTAAATGATTTGTATTTTGGGATAAGAAATAAAGTGGAATGGATTGCTTTATCTTTTGTAAGAAATCCAAAAGATGTTGAAGATTTGCGAAAAATTTTAATAGAAAACCAGTCTAATGCCAAGATTATATCCAAAATTGAAAAGCCCGAAGCATTAGAATGTATAGATGAAATCATTAAAGTAAGTGATGCTATCATGATTGCAAGAGGAGATTTGGGAGTTGAGATACATTTGGAAGATGTACCTTTATGGCAAAAAAAGATTATCAAAAAATGTAATGAATTAGCCAAGCCTGTGATAGTTGCAACTCAAATGCTAGAAACTATGATTCAAAATCCTCGTCCTACAAGAGCAGAAACTACTGATGTTGCGAATGCGGTTTTTGATGGTGCAGATGCTTTAATGTTGAGCGGTGAAACTTCCGTTGGTAAATATCCTGTAGAAGTTGTGCGTACAATGCAAAAAGTCATTTCCCAAGTAGAAAAACAAGATTCTATTTATTTTAAAAATTTATTTACCTCTCCTGATAGTAAAACTTTCTTATCCGATGCAGTTTGTATTGCTGCTGTAAAGTTAGCTCATGGTATCAAAGCGAAAGCTATTGTAGGAATGACTCGTTCAGGATATACTGCATTTCAATTGGCTAAATGCCGCCCGAATTCTAACATCTTTATTTTTACGGACAACGAGTCTCTTTTGAATACTTTAAACTTAGTTTGGGGGGTTCGTGCTTTTTACTATAATCAATTTCATGGTACCGATGAATCTATAGCTGATATAATTCATATTTTAAAAAATAAAGGTTTAATAGATAAAGGTGATGTTATCATTAATTTGGCAAGTATGCCGTTAAAATCACGCAAGCGTACTAATATGTTAAAAGTTACGGAAGTAGATTAAATTGTTAGATATAGGGATTTATTCTAAAATTTTTAAAAAAATTTTTTGCATTGAAACAAAAGCTGTTAATTCTAATCCTTCGGGTAAATCCAAATAATCGTGGTAATGTTTGGGTCCGCCCATGGTATAAAAAAATAATGCAGGGATATTTTTTAAAGTAAAAGGATAATGGTCGCTATTGGGAGCGTTTGGTCTTTCACTAAAAGCTATAGGTTTCCCTAAAGCTTCGTTTGTAAATGTAACGATTTGAAATAAATCAGGGTAAGTTTTTGAACCTACTGCCATTACGCCATCTTGCCCATGACCCAATAAATCAAAATTGAAAACAAACTTTACTTTTTCTAATGGGATGCAAGGATTTTTCATTACATAATGTAAAGAACCATTTAAACCTGTTTCTTCAGCACCAAAAGCTATCCATAAAATGTTATATTTTGTTTGTATTTTTGCTAATTGTTCTGCTAATACTAATAAAAATGCGATTCCAGAAGCATTATCATTCGCTCCTTTAAAAACGGTTTCTGCAATACTACCAAGATGGTCATAATGTCCACAAACCACTATGGTGCTATCAACAATTCCTCTTTGAAAAGCAATGATATTTTGAGAAAATTGGTTACCTGTTCTGGTTTTTACTTTGTAACTATCTATTTTCTTGATTTTTAGATTTTCCTGAATAAAAAGAACTGGTAAACCGATAGGTTCAGCAGAAAAGCTGTGAGTAAGTTTTTTTTGCTTGATGATAAGCCCGCTAGCATCGTACATTTTGGCTTGCTTAATTTGGTTTTCTGTGGAATACCATTTTTTTAAACTGTCTTTTAAATTTTCAGGAATATCATTAGGCATTCCATCTTCAATAATAACCCACTGTTTATGAAGTCCTTTACTAACCTTCTTCCAATTTTCAGGAGAACCCAAACCTATATATTTTGGAGTAAAATTTTTCATTTCAACAGGAGGGGTATGTGGAGCAGGCAAAAAATCTTTACTTGGAATAAGTTTTTGTTGATTGATGATAAGTTCTGCATCTTGAATAAGATTTAAAGGGAACTCAAAGTTTTGAGTCATTCCTGTGGAACAGATAGGATTTAATCCATAAGATGTAAATTGGTTTTTGATGTATTCAGCGGCAAGAACATGACCGTTATTGATATAACCACGACCTTTAAAGGTATTGCTACAAAGGGTATCAATGTGGAAACGGGCTTTTTTGATGATGTCAAGACTATCTAAATATTGGGAGTGCAAGGAAAAAAAAGCAAGGCTTAGGATAAGCGTGAAAGATGCGAAAGGCACTATGTGGCACGAAAATTTAATAATTTTGAAAAAAGCGGAAAAAGCATTATGATATATTGAGTTTACTGAAAGGTTAAAACAAAGTAAAACTCGTAACAACTCGTTATGAGCGAAGCGAAGAGCACGCCCCAATAATACAATAAAAAAATTAATCAGGCCAATAATCATAGTTTTTGGGTTTCTTAGATTTGGATTCTTGAACCAAATGATTCACTAAACGGGCTAAAGTAAGAGGGTCTAATGGTGCCATCGGGGCTAAACGTTGCCTTTGGTATTGATATTGATAAAGTTGAGTAACTGCTCGACTTCTTTCTTTGTCATCAACATCCATGTTTTTCATGAAATATTTCAAAAGTGCAGGATCTAAATTATTTTGGGAAATTTGGTCTAAACGTTCAGAGGGTAAAGGCATATTTAAAATGGCTGTTTTCATTTCTTCTGCATTTTGAAAAGGACGAATCGTTACGTTCGGAAGGGTAATTGTGTCTTCAACAAGGTACTCAATAACATAAATATAGGGATTTTTTTTGTCTCCACCATAGGATTTGAGATAATCACTAAAAATTAGCTTAGCATCAATAAAACCAATAGAATGAAAAATTATAGTATCACCAAGAACAACAGGAAGGCTAAAAAAACCTGTTTCGTTGGCTAATGCAACTCGTCTTGTATTTTTTACAAGAATTTGAGCAAAAGGAATAGGTTCTCCACTTTTTTTATTGACAACCAAACCTGAAAGTTGATAAATATCCTTATTTTTCGTAGGTCCTTGTGCAAAAACTAATGAATAAGAAAATGGAAGAATCCATAAAAGTTTTATAAATATTTTCATTGTATCGCAAATATAAGTCAAGATTTAAGAAAAAACAAGTTTTAAAGTTGAAAATTTACAAATCAAAGTCTTTAAATTGGATTTATTTTACTCATTCATTTACCCTGCATAAAAAAGTTGTGATATTCAAAACAAATTTTTCAAATTATCTTTTTTGAAATTTGAGTTTAGAAGAGTATTGAATAGAATTTTACAAGCACCATAACTGATTACCGAAACGAGCAAAGCATCAGAACTATGCCTAATCAGAGCCACCTCACGAAATGTACAATTTGTTAACTAATTGTTCGTAAACTTTAATCTTTTAGAATATAATTTTTTAAAAAATCAGCGATTTTTCGGTTGTTTGTTAAACGGGGGAATTTGTTTTGCCCACCTAATTTACCAATAGATTTCATGTATTCACGAGAAGCGTAAGGCTGTAGTATTTGGATTTTAGGAGTTTGTAAAATATTTCCAACCCGTAAGTCTTTAAAGTAAATGTTTAAAGATTGAAGTTTTTCATCTAAAATTTTTGTAAATATTGCTAAATTTTCAGGTTTTTTTTCAAATTCAATAAACCATTCATGATAAGAAACGCTTTCACTAACAAAAGGAGCAACAGTAAATTCATGCACGATAGCCCCCGTTTTTTCACAGGCATGTTGAATGGCTTGATTGACTTCACTTTGTATAACATGTTCTCCAAAAGCTGATAAAAAGTGTTTTACTCTGCCTGTAACTTTGATACGAAAGGGTTTTAAAGAAGTAAATTGAATGGTATCTCCAATATCATAAGACCATAAACCAGCATTGGTAGTAAGAATTAAAGCATAATTTACACCAAGTTCTACTTGTGAAAGAGTGAGTCTTGGTGCATCAGGTTTTCCGTACTCTTCTAATGGAATAAATTCAAAGAAAATTCCATAATCTAACATGAGTAATAAATCGTTTTTACGATAATCGTCTTGTATGGCAATAAATCCTTCTGATGCAGGAAAAACTTCTACAATATCTACTTGTTT
This sequence comes from uncultured Bacteroidia bacterium, assembly GCA_938006875.1. Classification (GTDB taxonomy): domain Bacteria; phylum Bacteroidota; class Bacteroidia; order J057; family CALLMJ01; genus CALLMJ01. The sequence goes on along the minus strand of CALLMJ010000030.1, from coordinate 22,700 downwards.
TCCTAGGGTTTTCTCAAAAATGGGTTGATAAGGAGAAAAATCTACTCCTCCTTGAACAAAAATTTGTAAATTTTTCCAAATTTCTATAGGTTTTTTGCCTGTTTGATTTTCTGCGTATTCAAAAAACATTTGTACCCATGGAGGAATTCCTGATATGAGCCTTAAATCTTGGTGATGGACTTCTTCAAATATTTTTTGGATTTTAAGTTCCCAGTCTTCAATGCAGTTGGTTTGATAAGAGGGTACTTGATGGGTTCGTAAATAAGCAGGTACGTAATGATTAGAAATTCCTGATAATCTACCAGTTAAAATGCCTGATGGACTTTTTTCTAAAACAGGACTTCCTGATAAAAATATCATTTTACCATTTAAAAAATCGGGTTTTTGAGAATGATAAATATAGCAAAGCAAAGCGTCTCTTGCTCCTTTGACTTGGCAACGCATCATTTCATGGGATAGTGGGATATATTTGCTTCCAGAGGTCGTACCAGAGGTTTTGGCAAAATAAGCGGGTAAACCTTTCCATAATACATTTTTTTCTCCTTCTTCATAAATTTTCAAGATATAAGGTTTTAAAGTTTCATAATCCGAAATAGGAACTTGTTTTTGATAGTCTTGTAAAGTTTTGATTTTTGAAAATTGATATTTTTTCCCGAATTGTGTATTTTGGGCTGAATTTAAAAGTTGAAAAAGTAATTTTTGTTGGTTTTCTATTGGGTTAGAAACGATTTTTTGAATTTGATGATAACGAAATTTTGCCCATTTTTTAGCAATCCAAGTTTTTAAACTCATAATGCAAAGATAGTGAAAATTTATGTTTAATATAATGGATAATGAATTGTGGATATATCACCAGCAATTGATTTGGATGAAAACTTTAAAAATTTCAAAAATTTATTTTGATTAAAAGTTGTATTTTAAATTTTTTTATATCTTTGCGATATAGTAAAAAAACAATTAAAATTTTAAACAATATGCCAATAAGAATTATTAATGATGATGATGATAATGAAATGGGGCACGGAATGGAAGAAATGATCTATGAAGTGCAAAAAGGTGATACGTTAGGTAAAATTGCCGCTTATTTTTATGGTGATGCTAAACTCTACACCTTAATTTTTGAAGCAAACAAAAACCTAATCAAAGACCCCAACATTATTCAAATTGGTTGGAAACTAAAAATTCCAGCTCAAAAGTAATTAGAAAGATGAAGTGGTTAATCATTATAGCCATTGTCATTGGTGCTTATTTTCTCTTTTTTAGGAAAAAAAATCCTGAAAAAGAGAAATTTATTGATCCGATTGCAGAAGAAATTTTTAAAAACTACGCAGAAAATAAAGAAATTGCTCGATTTACAAATCCTAAAACTCGTGGAACTGTGATTGTAAATCATAAGTCTATGAGACACATTTTAGAACGTCACCATCCCAATTATCCTCCTGACTTTAAATCCGGAAAAGGTTCATTATTTCCAGAAAGAACCACCGTTCAAGAAATCAATGAGGGAATTGAGACTATCCTAAAAATTGGAGAAAGAAAACTAGCCCGAGAAAGAGAAGATAGAAAGCATAATGTAGTTTATGAGGGGAATACTACTATTCACCAAAAAAGAGGTTTGTATAGATTAGTGATTCATCAGAGATTTGCAGGTCGTGAAAATGTTGTTACTTTTTTTCCTGTAGATTAACGAAAATGATTCATTTGCTATAAAATTAGTTAAAGTAAAGCTTTTAGATATGAGTGAGGGATACACCGAAAAGCTAAACCCACTTCGGCAAGCTTACTTTAAACGTAACAGCCCGACCCTAAGCAAAGCAAACCGGCAAGCAAAAATAAAATAGTACTCATTAAATTTTTTTTATCATTTTGATGATTTTTATAATAAAATCCTATTTTTGCAAAAAAATCTTTAAGCAATCAATGAAATACCTTTTTGTTATCATTATTTTTCTTATTTTAAATGGAATTCAAAATATTTATGCTCAAAAAATCACAGGAACTATCAAAGATGATGCTACCAAAGAACCTATTGAAGGTGCAACAGTTGTGGTAAATGGTACCAATCTCGGTGCCTATACAGATGCCAACGGTAAATTTGAAATTTCCTATACAGGAACACTGCCCTGCACGCTCGTCGTAACCTACGTAGGACTAAAAAAACAGGAAATAGAACTTAAATCATTGAATAAGCCTGTTACTATCAACATGTTACCTGATGAAGAATTATCCCAACCCGAAATAGAAATCGTGGATACACGCATCACTGAAAAACAAAAAGAAAGCCCGTTGACTATTGAATCTATGGATATTGTAGCCATCAAAGAAACGCCAGCCGCTAATTTTTATGATGGATTAGGTAACTTAAAAGGCGTAGATGTAACTGCATCTTCTATGGGATTCAAGATTATCAATACTCGTGGTTTTAATACTACTCGCCCTGTGAGAAGTCTGCAATTAGTAGATGGTATGGATAACCAAGCTCCAGGGCTAAACTTTTCATTAGGAAATTTCGTAGGGGCATCAGAATTAGATGTTCAATCGGTTGATTTAGTGGTAGGAGCAAGTTCTGCAATTTACGGACCTAATGCTTTTAATGGAGTAATAGACATGAAACTTAAAAATCCCTTTTATCATGAAGGTTTATCCGTGATGCTCAAAGGTGGAGAAAGATATATGTTTGATGGTGCGATTCGTTATGCTAAAGCCTTCAAAAATAAAAATGACGAACAAAAATTTGCTTTTAAAATCAATTTGGCTTACATGCGTGCAGACGATTGGCGCGCTACGAATTACCTCCAAACCGAACAATCCTTAAACCTTCAAGGGGATTTTAGGGGCTACGACGCTGTTAATATTTATGGCGATGAAAGAGCTTTTGGGGATAATTCTATTCGTAGTAGAAGATTACGCACAGGACTCGGTAGAGTATATAGAACCGGTTACAGGGAAGAAGATTTATTAAATTATGACGTCCAAAGTTTCAAAGGCTCTATTGGCTTACATTACAAAATCTCCAAAGACATAGAACTCTCTACACTTTCAAATTATGGAACCGGTAATACAATTTTTCAAGGAGATAATCGTTATGCACTCCGAAACTTGCAATTCTTACAAAACAAAATAGAACTCAAAGCCAATAAATGGTTTCTAAGAGCTTATGCAACCCATGAAAATGCTGGAAAATCTTACGATGCTGTTTTTACTGCCTTGCTACTCCAACAAAAACAAAAACCCGATGATAGATGGTACGCCGATTATGAAGGCTATTGGTCCCAAAATGTTATGCCCAAAATTAAAGCTATTCCTGGCTACATGGATGCCTATAATCAAACTTTCGCTATCGGAAATACTAATACAAACCCTAATTTTAACCACCAAATGGACAGCCTATTAAATGTTATGGAAAGTCTAATCGTGCATGACTCACTAGTACAGTGGCATAAAGATGCTAGAGAATATGCAGATGGAGTAGGAAATCCCTTTTTTGGATTTAGAGAAAGATTACAACCCGGAACTCAAGCCTTTAAAGATAGTTTAAACAAAATTATACAAGGTAACAATTTTAATGACGGTGGTAGCCGTTTAGTGGACCGTTCTGCATTGTATCATATTCAAGGAGAATATAAATTTACTCCTTCTTTCATGGATATCATTGTCGGAGCAAGTTACAGAATGTACATACCTAATTCTGAAGGTTCTATTTTTTCTGATACTTTAAAAGACTCCAAAAATCCTGAATTAGGAAGAGTAAATATTAACATTTATGAAGTAGGTGCTTACACTTTATTAGAAAAAAAAGTTTTAGCAGATAGGCTTAAAATCAATGCTTCTGCGAGGTTAGATAAGTCTAAAAATTTTAATGCCGTTTTTTCTCCTGCTGCTTCTATGGTTTATACTGTACGTAAAAAACATAATTATCGATTGTCCTTTAGCTCCGCATTAAGAAATCCTACCCTTCAAGACCAATATTTATATTACAACTTCGGTAGAGCCTTATTAGTAGGCAATATCAAAGGAGTGGATACTCTAATTTCAACAGAATCTTTATTAAAATTTTTAGAGACTAACGATTATAGCGTAAGGGATACCATAAGATTAGCCCCAGTACGTCCTGAAAGAGTTCGCTCTATAGAAATTGGTTACAAAGGTGCTTTAACTAACAATATCTTTGTGGATGCCTCTGCTTATGTGAGTTGGTATAAAGATTTTTTAGGTTTTAGATTTTTAGGACAATATGACCCCTCTGAAACTAAAGCGGTTCCATTAAAAATTTATCGTTTCTCTGCAAATGCTGATGAAACAGTTTGTTCACAAGGTTTTTCTTTAGGAATTAATTATTTCTTCAAAAAATACTATGCCATCAATGGTAACTATTCTTATAATGAATTGAATAAACTCGGAGCAACTGACCCCATCATTCCTGCTTTCAACACCCCTAAACACAAGTTTAATGTGGGATTGGGATTTAGAGACTTAGTGGCTGATATAAAACTAGGAGAAAAAACTATCAAAATTAGAAATTTAGGTTTTAATACCAATTTAAAATGGCAACAACAATTTTTCTACGAAGGTTCTCCACAATTTACTGGGACAGTTCCCAGTTTTACATGGTTAGATGCTCAAATCAATTACCGTGTCCCTTCTATAAAAACTACTTTTAAATTAGGTGCATCGAATTTGCTAAATCAAAAAAGATTTTTAGCTTATGGAAGCCCTTATATTGGTAGAATGGCTTATTTCCAAGCTTTGTTAGAATTTTAAGGGAATTACAAAATTACATTAATTAAATCAAGAATATTCATTAACCAAAATTAAATTGATTGGTCAAAATTATTTGTGTTGAATGGTTTGTTAAAGGTTTTCTCTTTAATTTTGCGAAATGAAAGTTCAAACACTCAAAGTTGTTGGTGCAAGACAAAATAATTTAAAAAATATATCCCTTGAAATACCCAAAAAAAAGTTAGTAGTTTTTACGGGTGTAAGCGGTTCTGGAAAAAGTTCTTTGGTTTTTGATACCATTTATGCAGAAGGTCATAGAAAATATGTAGAAAGTTTATCAAGTTATGCTAGGCAATTTTTAGCGAGAATGCAAAAGCCTGATGTGGATTATATTTCAGGTTTATCTCCAGCGATAGCCATTCAACAAAGAACTGCATCTAATAACCCACGTTCTACCGTAGGCACAATAACAGAAATTTATGATTATTTAAAAATTCTTTTTGCTAGAATTGGTAAAACATTTTCTCCCATTTCTGGAGAAGAAGTAAAAAAAGATAATGTAACTACCGTTGTAGATTTTATATTACAACAAAAAGAAGGTTCCAAAGTTTATATATTAGCACCTTTCACAGTACCTCAAAAAACCAGAACATTTGATAAAGAATTAGAAATTGCATTACAAAAAGGTTTTACACGTATTTTTCATGAAAGTCATATTTATGAAATTGATGATGCACTACAAAATAAAAAGTTAAAACTCAATTATCATAATACCCGTTTATTGATTGACCGTTTGTTGATTGATGAGAGTTCAAAAGAAGAAGAGTTTCAATATCGTATATCGGATTCTGTACAAACAGCATTTTTTGAAGGTCATGGAGATTGTTTTGTGATGGTTGATGATGTTATTTATAATTTTTGTGAACGTTTTGAAAAAGATGGAATACAATTTGAAGAGCCAACCCCGCAAATGTTTAATTTTAATTCTCCCTTAGGTGCATGCCCGGATTGCCAAGGTTCAGGAGAAGTTAATGGATTAAACTTAAAATTAGTATTTCAAAATCCTAAATTATCCGTAAGAGAAGGAGTAGTGAAGCTTTGGGCACACCCAAGTTCTCAAAAATTCGCTAAAGAATTTATCAAAAATGTAGAAAAATACCATGAATATTTTGATTTAGATAAGCCTTACCATCAATTGTCTAATACAGAAAAAAAATTGTTGTTAGAAGGTGGAGATATGGTTACGGGTATTTATGAAAGTTTTGAATTTATGCTGAATCGTTCTTATGAATTGAGAGCTTATGCTATGCGTTTTTTTGGTAGAGTTGAATGTCCGTCTTGTTTGGGTTCTAGAATCAAAAAAACAGCTGGCTATGTTAAAATTCATGGTTATTCCATTCAAGAGCTATTGCAGTTACCTATATCTAAATTACTTCCTACATTTCAGACTATTCCATTTAATGAATACGAAAAAAAAGCCGCTCAACGTTTAATTTATGAAATTGAATCTCGTTTAACTTACTTGTTAGAAGTAGGTTTAGGATATTTAACACTCAATCGTAGAGCCAATACCCTTTCAGGAGGAGAAATGCAAAGAATTAAACTTTCTACATCATTAGGCTCTAATTTGACCGGCTCATTATATATCTTAGATGAACCTAGTATCGGTTTACATTCTCGTGATTCTGTAAGATTATTAAATGTACTCAAAAAACTACGTGATTTAGGCAATAGTGTTTTGGTAGTTGAGCATGATGAAACTATAATGAAATCAGCAGATTGGATTGTGGATATAGGTCCTAATGCAGGGGAACTCGGTGGAAATGTAGTATTTTCAGGGGAAACCCAAAAAATGCTAGAAAGTGATTCTTTAACAAGCCAATATTTAATGCGAAAAACAGAAATTCCTGTTCCTAATCATCAAAGATCATCCAAAAATTATATAAAACTTTCTAAAGTAAACATCAACAATATCCTCAATTTAGATATAAAAATTCCGATGGATATGTTTGTAGTGATAGCGGGTGTATCGGGTTCAGGGAAAACTAGTTTAATCAAAAATGTTTTTTATCCAGCAGTTAAAAATTATTTAATGGGTTTAAAATGGGATACCAACTTATTAGAAAAACTTACTATCACGAACCCAGATATTAAGGAGATTGAAATGGTTTCCCAAAATGCTTTAAGTGTTAGTTCTCGCTCTAATCCCGCTACTTATCTAGGAATTTTTGATTTTATAAGAGATTTATTTGCTAAAAAATCGGACATAAAACACGACTTAAGTGCTCACCATTTTTCATTTAACGTTGATGGTGGTCGTTGTGATGCTTGCCAAGGTGAAGGTTCTATTACTGTGGAAATGCAATTTTTGCCAGATGTAGAAATGGTTTGTGAGGCTTGTAATGGTAAACGTTATAAAAATTATGTTTTAGATGTAACCTATCAAGGAAAAAATATTTACGAAGTACTTCAAATGACAGTAAGCGAAGCATTAGAATTTTTTTCTAAAAATCATAGAATTACAGAAAAATTACAAGCACTCAAAGAAGTGGGTCTTGAGTATTTAAGATTAGGACAAAGTACTAGTACATTATCTGGCGGTGAAGCACAACGTCTAAAATTAGCTTCTGCTCTTTCTACCCAACAAAAAAATACCATTTTTATCTTTGATGAACCTACAACCGGATTACATTTCTCGGATATTCAAAAACTCTTAAATGCTCTTTATCGTTTAGTAGATAGTGGCAATACCGTAATCGTGATTGAACATCAGTTAGATGTAATTAAATGTGCAGATTGGTTAATTGAAATGGGTCCGGAAGGTGGTGATGAAGGTGGGCAAGTAATTTTTGAAGGTAAACCCAAAGATTTAATTCATAAAGATACACCCACTGCTCCATTTCTAAAAGAAAAATTTATTAGACTGAAGCAAACTTTATGATTGGTATTATTTTTGCCAAAAATAGAATACATAATTACTACCATTTTATGACATATACAAGAATTTTGATTTTGTTGGTTGGGTTTTTTCTTTTATGGAATAATGTTTTTTCTCAACTTATAAAACCCGATAGTGTTATAACAGATAGTTACGTGAAAGGCTTTCCTGTAAAAAATCTGTTTGATGGTGATTATAAAACTTCATGGAGAACGGAAGAAATTAGTCATTTTACAGTTTATTTTCATCAAACCAAAGAAGTCAAAAAAATTATCTTTTATCTTGGGGACTCTCTAAAAGCTAATGAATTCACCAAACCGCTTCAAATGTATGTTCATTTTTATCACCTTGAAAAAGAAAACGAATCTAATCCTTATGAGTACGTTGATAAAACCATTCCCTTTCGTTTTAGAAAGAATCATGGATACGTTGAATTTGAGTTAAAAAATACCATCTATGCTGATGAAATATGCTTTTCTTTTGAAAAACTTATAAAAGGTAAAAGCCCTATTTTAGAGATTCACGAAGTCCTTATTAAAGGGGAAGATGATTTAGACGATGATATTTAGGGCGTGCCCCTCATGCTTCCATTCGGGTCGGCATTTCGGCAAACTCAATTATCACAATCCTTTTCTCACTTTTTCCAAAAATAAAAAAAGCGGCATAGAGCCGCCCTAGTTATAATAATTTGTAGTTTACTGCACTATTATCTTCTGCGTAATTCCACTTTCTTTCTCTCTTATAAAATACATACCCGTAGGTAGTGAAATGTTAATAGTTTCCTTAGCTTTTACTGTATAGTTATTAAGTACTTTACCTGTCATATCTATCAACTCAAACACTGCTTCACTATTGGTTTGTATAGTAAATTGCTCTTGATTAGGATTGGGATAAATCATAAATGACTTATCAAAAGAGAATTTATCGTTGTTAGTGCAAAAATCAACGGTAATAGAACCATTTAAGTAGAAGGTATCACAACCTATCAAGGTAATAGTATAGTTGAAAATACCACTTGAAGTAGGTGTTCCATGAATATTTAATAAGTTTCCATTAAAATCTATTGTTACTCCGGGAGGTAAACCTATATAGTAGATACTGGGCGTACCGGTTATATTGTAAGTAATATCATCGATGGGATTATTGATACATACCGATTGCCTTTCAGAGTCGAGAGATGAAATTAGTGCTACGGAAATATTTTGTAAGAAACAGAGCCTTGTAACAAAGATGTCTCTATCCCCATCTTTTGTAGATTGAAAGGCATTTTGTGAAGTATAATAATTGTTTGAATTGGTGTAGCCAGTAATAACTAAATGTTGGGAATTTGAATGTAAAGCAATAGAAGTACCAATATCAGAAAGTGTTCCACCGAGATAAGTAGAATAAATTAAAGCTGTTCCGTTGTGATTTAATTGAGAAATGAAAACATCTTCATTACCTGCATTGAAGGTTTGTAAAGCAGAGTGAGTAGTATCAAAATCTAATGAGGTAGTGAAACCAACGATGTAAATATTGCCAGAGTTATCTGAGGTTATATCGATAGCTGCATCAAACGAAGACCCGCCAAGGTAGGTTGAAAAGATAAGGTTTGTTCCATTCGTATCCAATTTTGAGATAAAAGCATCATAATTACCTTGGTTAATATTTTGAAAAGATCCAGGTGTAGTAGGAAAGTCCATAGAGTTGGTTCTCCCTGATACATAAATGAAACCGTTATCATCTACTACTAGATCAGGAGCTAAATCACTTAAACTTCCTCCAATATATGTAGAATACATTATATAATTAGTTCCTGACAAATTCATTTTAGTAACAAAAATATCATCTGCTCCTGCATGATTAGTTTGATAGGCATTAGAAGTAATATAAAAGTCAGTAGAAGAGGTATATCCTGTAATGTAGGCATTAAGAGAATTATCAACAGCAATATCAAAACCAATATCGTTATTACTTCCTCCTAAATAAGAAGAATACAACAATTGAGAACCAGTTTTATTCAATTGGGTTATAAAAGCGTCTATATGACCATTTTTAGAAGACTGCAAAGGATTTAAAAGATTAAAATCAGAAGAAGAAGTTTGTCCTGTGATATAAATATTTTGAGAGTTATCAACTGCAATTGCATAAGATATATCATTGCCACTGCCACCAAGAAAAGTAGAAAATAATAAACTACTACCTGTAAGATGGATTTTGGTTACAAAAACATCGTAAGTACCACCTCCATAAGAATTTTGGAAAGCATTAGTTGAAGTAACAAAATCTATTGAAGCGGTATAACCTGCAATGTAAATTCCTGTGGAGTCAACGAATATGTCTCTGCTTTCTTCTAAGTTAGTTCCACCTAAATAAGTAGAAAAGATTAAAGTATTACCATTAGGGTTAATTTTTGTAATAAAAACATCACTATTACCAGCGAACAAAGTCTGAAATACTCCAGCAGTGGTATCAAAATCAATGGAAGTGGTTATTCCTGTTATAAATGCATTTCCAAAGTCATCAGTAGTTACTTTAAAGGCTTCATCAAAAGTACTTCCGCCAAGAAAAGTAGAAAAAATTATTGGGTCAATTATTAAATCTTTATTTTGGTCATAGTTATTTAAAGCAAAAGTGTAAATATCGCCTTGTTTTACAAAGCGGCTCGGTATGGTGGTGTTGGCTTGATAGGTGTGTAATTCGGTCAAGGCTACCTCTCCAAAGCGGGTGGAGTAGGTTATGCGGATTGTTTCGGTAGGGTCATTTCGATACGCTGAGCTATGGTTGGTGAGCTTGCCGAAACCACTCAATGTCCCATTACTCAATGAACTGGTGGTTAACCAATCATTGTACTGCCCGCGTAGCTTAAACTTTATTTGGCTGGGGTCAGCGCCAGGGTGTACAATATAATCATAACGTAAAAATCCTTTGTCAAAATAGTAACGAATATCTATGCCATTATATACGTTTTTTACTATAACTTCTTTGTATAAACCTACGTAAGTGGCGTGCTTGTTAAGGTCGTTGCCCTTGAAATAGTTATAATATCCATATTGTTGGTGTTTACCTTCGGTTTGAGGGTTAGGGTTATGATTTTGTAATTCATACAACACGCGGTGCCCGAGTATGATAATGTTTTCTGTGTCTTCATGATCGTTTCGGTAAAGTGGCTGAGTAGGCGTAGTCGTACCGAAGCCACCTTCTTGTTTATTGGTCATTTCGGTATGCCTATGGTTGGTAAGCTTGGTTGGTGAGCAGTTCGACAAGCTCACTGTATCACTTGCCGAAGCCATGCCAAAACCACTCATCGACCGATTTTCTGCACGCTCAACTTTATAGAAAGTAAAATTTATGCCATATTTAGTAACCCAAGCGTCTAAACCGCCCATACGACAGAGGTAGAGTACATCATGATGCCACTGACCACGATTTTCAATAAAAAATTGGTTATCTTTCCCAATTAAAAAATGATTTTGAGATAACAAATATAGTGGCATCAAAGCCATGATTGTTAGTAATATTTGTATCATAAGAAGTTTATTGATTTATGAATGCAAAATAGTATTTTTTTTAATCCATAAACCTATTTTTTTAATAAAATTTTTTTATTTCCAAAACATGGCTTTAAACTTAAAATTAAATAATCATTGTAAAATAGCTTTAACTTTCCAATAGCATTTTGTATTTTCATATCGAAGACATTTTACCATAATTAAATGATAGAAAAGAGCTACCTATAATAGGTAGCTCTTTATGGTTTTATAGATAGAAAAGAGCTACCTATAATAGAATGAATTTATCGTCTAAAAGTGAATTTAATTAGCACATGTTACGCCTATTATAGAAAGTGTAACATCAGTAACGATTAAAGTTAACGTGTTTCTTGCCAAAGATGATAATGTAGGAGTATAAGTAGTAGTAGTTTGAGTGCCTCCACTTGTACTGGTATTATAAACACCTTCTCCACAGCAAGCACCAGCTCCTGAGCTAGAAGTTCCCTGAACACATAAATTAGATCCGCCTAAAGTACTAGAGGGTAGATTGCTAATGATAGGAAAAACAAGTCCTGTTCCTGTTTCAACAATATCATAACATTGATCACTTTCTATTGGAGTAGACATGGCAGTAACATCTTTTCTCCTTGCCCAAGAAAAAGCGCCTGTATTACTCACTTTGCATATAAAAGCATCCTGATAAACTGGAGATACATATCCCATACTTCCTGTTATCCCAGCGCCAACAAAACCCCCATCGCTTGTTTTTATTATAGAATACAATCTTGCAGAAGCAGCACCATCTATACTTCTCGTCCAAGAGGTTCCGCCAGTATTATTAAATTTCACGATATAAGCATTTTCATAACCTGCTGGATCGCCTCCATTTAAAGACGAGCTTGCAGCAAAACCCGCACAAACATAGCCATTATCCGTATCCTGGAGAATATCAAAGAACATTTCAGGACCTGTGGTTTCTCCGATAGCTCTTTGCCAATGTACAGTTCCATCGGTATTAAATATTACAGCTAAGCCTTCTATATTGGTAGACATAGGAAGTGTAGTAAAACCTGCAACAGCCACTCTCCCTGCGTTATCAGTAATTACAGAGTTAAATCCATCTTGCCCCATTCCACCAAAAGTTCTTTGCCAGGTAATATTACCCATATTATCTAAACGCATGATGAACCCATCATAAAGTCCTGCTCCCATTGAGTTGGTATTTCCTACTACAATAAAATTATTTCCTGCAATTTCCGTTATACTGGATCCATATTCTGCTCCCGCTCCCCCATATCTAAATGACCAAGTGGGCGTAAAAGAAGCATTCATTTTCACAACCCATATATCAATATTACCACTCCCTAAATCAACATGTCCTACGGCAATAAAACCTCCATCGGTCGTAGGTATCATCTTTACCAAGGTTTCGTTAAATGACGCAGTTCCAATAGCTTTAACGGTTGCAGTAGGCCATGAAAAAGTACTATTAACTTGTATTATCCATCCCTCACGGGTTCCTGTACCCCAGCTATTGGTGCTTCCAGCCATGTGGTATAATCCCGACTGGATAAACATTGAATATATGCTATCCTGACTATTTCCCCCTGTATATGTGCACGTAGCAGGCGGGCAAGGGTCTGTTGTAAGATTAATTACATTACTATTTCCACTACAACCACAGGAATTACAAGCTCTTACTCGATAATAATACTGGGTATTACAAGTCAAACCTGTAACGTTATAAGAAGTTACATTTCCTACGTTCAGGTTATTATATCCCGCAACAAAAGAGGTAAAACCCGCATCGGTAGCTACATCTAAACGATAAGAGGTGGCACCTGTTGCAGAGCTCCAGTTTGCGGTAAAAGCATTATCGGTGATGCTTGTAGCGGAATTAGCTGTTGGTGCGGAAGGAGTAGAGTTTAAAGTAGTTAAGTTGATTGCATTACTATTGGGGCTACAACCACAATCATTACAGGCTCTTAACCGATAATAATACTGGGTATTACAATCCAATCCAGTAACGTTATAAGAAGTTACATTTCCTACGTTTAGGTTATTGTATCCCGTAACAAAAGAGGTAAAACCCGCATCGGTAGCTACATCTAAACGATAAAAAGTAGCACCTGGTACGGAAGTCCAGTTTGCGGTGAAGGATGTTGCAGTAATACTAGTAGCAGCGTTAGCCGTTGGTGCAGAAGGCGCAGATACACAGCCACCACAACTCATTTGTATCCAAGAACTACTGTAATTATCCCACCATTCATAACAATTAGACGTTAAATTAAAAATGAGTAACGACTGGGCTGGCGAACTAATTGCGTCTCTTTGTACTTGTGTTAATCGAGGGACTAGTAACCCACGTTCTGTATCCACTATCTCTAACCTCGCAGTGGAGTTAGGTGTGGACGTTCCAATACCAACATTTTGTCCTTGTAAACTACTTACTATAAGAGCAAGTGTAAAATAGTAAAAAATTATCTTTTCCATAATGATAGATAGTTTAATTCAATAACAAAATTAAACTTTGTGATATTTTTTTCCAAATATGTAAGAATTTTTTTTTAAAAAATCTTACAGCATATTTTTTAAAAAAAACTTCATTGTAACTTCTAAAATGAAATTTTTAAAAAAAAACTTACAATAAAAAAATTATAAATAAGGTTTATTACTCAGAAATTCCATGAAAATAAAATGCCCCAAAGCAAGCATTAAAACCTTTACTTTGGGGATAAAATCAAAAAGATGTGTTTAAATCATTTATTTAAATTTATTTTCTCTTGCTTTAGAAATATTCTCATCAATATATTCTTTAATTTTTTGATTGACTTTTTCAAATATGTCTTCTTTAATTTTGACAATTTGTTTAAACTCTCTAAATAACAATTCTATTTCTTGGGTTTCTTTATCATTTTGATAAACTTTAATTTTATTTTTTTTCAATTTTTTAAAAATAACATTTTCTGAAAAAGAACCTGTACCATGAACTACTTCATTTCGTGTATGCTTTAAATCCTCTATGTACTTAATGAAATTCATTTTCATTATAAACTCAGGAGAATTCGATAATTCCTTATCGCATTTATTAAAATATTCCAACAATTTAAAGGTAAGTTGAGTAGAAGGATTTTTATCTAAATATCTTAAACCTTCATCATCTAAATAACGTTTCAAATCTTCTTTATTGACTCTTTGATTTTCCTTGTCCTCCAAATACTTTTCAAATTCTTTTTTCCAATTGTCTTTGGTATATTGTATTCCTAATATCTTTTTTACTTCGACATTTTGAAGTATTTCTATAAATTGGAAGATTCTCATTAGAAAGTCGTAATAATCTTTTTGTTGAAACTTTATGAAACAATTGTAATACAGCTGTTTCATAAAAATTTCAATATGTTCTAACTCACTAATATCCTTAATTAACGATTCAATAAAACTATCTTCGGATTTTAGGAAATATTTTTGATTATTTTCTAATACCTTAATTGCGTCTTTTGCTTGAAAAATCATTCGTTTATGAGCGTATTCTGCTAAAGTTTTAATTCTAATGTCTATGGAATTGAGTTCTAAAATAGCGGAATAGTTATTTTTTTCAACAAACTTACGAGCAAATTTATATTCTAAAACTGTATAAAAACGGGTTTTTATATCAATTTTAAAGCTTTTTTTGGTCTTTTCATCTACCATCACCTCCACCAGGTTTTTACCTGCTGAATATAAATGTAGAATAACAAAACGAACGGCGTTATTGATAGCGTCAATTCCACCGACTAAATGTAAATACAAATTTACAGTGTTAAAAATTTTTTCTTTAAAAGTTGTACTGGATAATTTTTCGAGCATGAAATCATACATATCATGCAAACTGATTACATTATCATGAACTGGTAAATTATAAATTTTAACGTTAGGATATCTTTTTTTTAGGAATTTTTCTACGACCATACCAAAATAAATAGTATCCTGTTCATGTTTTTCGTATTGGTCTGTAAATATTAAAAGGATATTATCCAGTGTTATACCGTCCTGCTCAATGAGTTCAAGAGTAGGTATAATAATCGGGAAATCAATGAAATTGTAAAAAATACTAAAATAGCGATAAAGAAATTCACCGAATACTCTTGCGGGAAGAGAACGATTTTTTGATTCATTTTTTAGTTGAGAATATTCCTCTAAAATTTCCGAAGGAATATTGGATTGTGTAAAATCCTCTGTTTTTAATTGTATGTCTCGGGTTCCAAGTGTTATAATTAAAGTATTCATAATAAAAGTTAGTTAAAATAATGTAAATTTAACAAATCCAAGCGGAGTTCCATCTGATAGGTATCTTCGAGTTTTGGGGTAAATATCTTTATAATAAGCTCTTGAATCAATTTTTTTTATTTTATCAGGTTTATTTTCAATAAAAGAAAAATCTAACCAACCACCAGTCATACCAATATAACCTAAACCAAAACCTACTCGAATATAAAATTCATTAGGTTTACTATTTTCAATTTGTTCAATGATTTCAGAAAGTTTATTAAGATATTTATCAATGGTGTTATCACGAACATCGTTCAATTTTTCGTATTCTTTATTGCAAATTTTCCGAGTTTGGTCGTTCATGATTTCTAGAAAGTTTTTAATCTCTTCTATTTTGGAGAATATTTCAGCTTTATCTGGATATTTCTCTTTGAATATTTGGTTATTTTTTAGATATTTATAAGCCACAATTTCATTTGGAGTTTGCAAATCTACTAAATAGGATTGATTAGGAGTGATACATTCAATAGGTTGCATAACATTAGGTCTTCCTTTGATTTGATATTTCCAATCATTTCCATGTTTATTAGCAATTTGGACGGAATAAATTTGGGTATGTTCAAAATGGGCATCATAAATTCTTAAAAATTTCAAGAGATTATTTTGGGTTTGATTGAAAAGATAATTTAAAAGCGGACTATCATTGGGTATATCAGATTTAAAACACAGATTAAAATTTTCTAGAACATTGTTATTTTTTCCAGCGATACATTTACGAACAATAAGCGTTCTTAAAGCACCTTTCAAGCTAGAGCCAGGGATATAAGGTTTACCCATTCCATTACGGATATTGGATTTAATTTCTTTTTGAGAGAGTTTACCGATAACGGGAATTTCACGTTCAGCAATATCTTTGGGAGATACTATCCCAGCTATACCTTTAATAAGATTCACTATGTTAGTGGAGTCTTCTATGGCATCTACCCAGCGGTCTATATTATTTTCTCCGATGAAATGATAGACTTTTTGGGGGTCTATGATATAAATTTTTTGGGCTTTCTCGTCATAGAGATAGTCCAGATTTTCATATAATTTTTGCCCTGAACCGATATGGACGGGTGTAATGGTTTCAATTTGAATTTTCGTCATAATGTACTAAGAATGTTTTAAGGAATAACGATTTACCACAACGAGGAATAGGATGTCCTACATTTTCATCAGGTCTTAAATCAACAATTTTTCCTGATAGTTCATTTTGTAAAAAAAACAAAGAACCTTCTTTGAACATATAAACACTTTTTTTTCTTTTACCTGCCCAATATTTATAAGTAGTGCTACTAATATAACCGCCGCATTTGATAAAATCGTAATTAGCATTTTGCAAAATTCCTTGTTGAACTTCTTCTATGGTTGGGCAGTATAAAGATAAATTGATTACGAAATTTGTATTTTCGGGATATTCAAAACTTATAGCAGAAGGAATATATTCAAAATCAAAAGTACCCCAGCCATAGGTTCTATCACCTCCTAAGCCATTATCCCCCAGTAATTTTATTACAGCCTCAAGTTCTTGATTATAAACATTAGGGTTTAATAGGAAATATAAACCTGATTCAGGTATAAACTGCAGGGTCTGCATATAGTAAGGTACTGAATTCCGTATCAATTCATTGTTTTCTTCATTAAACTCAATTCTAGCTCTTTGATATTCAGCTACTTTAGATAAAGGTTTTATTTCTTTTGATTCTGAATTTATAGTAGGAAGCGTAAGGTATAACCCATCTGCACTGATTGCTTTCAAAGGAATTTTTTTTGTATTTTCGGGATTAGTAAGGACATATTGCATAGCGTGATGGTCTAGAAATAGCAAATTTTTTAATTTTTTGTGATGCGAGATTTCAGGATTATTTTCTTCAAATTCAAAAGGTAATTTAAGGTAGGGTTTCGGGAAAAAGAATTGGTTTTTGAAGAAAGGGAAAGCACTACTGATTTGAGCAATTTTATTTTGCCAATCTATATCTTGTTCGGCTGACCAAGGTCCGAATAATTCTAATGCTAAATAATAAAGGGCGGCTTTCAAAGTATCAGAGTGAACTACATGAAAAAGTTGGCTTTGGTCTCCTTTTGCTATACTTAATTGCAGAGGTTGCCGAAAATATAATTTTACTACATCAAACGTTTGCTTTTTCATAGTTAGTGAACAATTCGCTTAATACTTCGTTATGGGTTATGGGGTAATCTTTTTCTCCTTCTTGAAATTTATAAAAATCGGCGGTTCTTTCTTTAACTTCTTGAATAAAGATTTTTACTTTTCCGTAACCTCTTGAACCACAGCCACCTAAGTAGTCATTCTGAATTAACAATAAACCCGCAAAAGTATCATTAACCAATTGTTTTTCATCATCAATATCAAATATATTCAACACGATATGCAAACAGAAACGAGCTTCAGCAGGGATACGCTCAAAAGTTCTTGGACTAGCGGCAGAAGTAATTCTATCTATTACCACTTCCGTTTTACTTTCTGTATAAGGTAAATCCGTATTCACAAAATCTTTATCTTCATTTAATAAATCCGCATCATAAACAATAATTCTTGAAGGTCTCTGGTTGTTGTCTCCTGACGAGCATCCAAATAATTTAGAAGCGTTCGTATTAGGATTTTCAGATGGACCGTTTTTTACATTACCGCTAGATTTATTTCCTATGGTTCCATCACGTATCTCAATTAGACTACGCATTTTCCCTTTAATGGAACTTCCAGGAATATAAGGCTTATTAGTCAATGGATTACGTATTACTGGACTATCTACTCCGCCTATGGATAACACTGAGGTACTCCCTCCTACTCTTAAGCCACTTAATGCTTTAATTTCACCTTTGATAATAATTTTCTTTACTAACTTCATATCTTTGAACTATTTTTAATTTCCACCATGTGCTTTGTGATAAGCTAATATTGCTTCTAATAAATCTACGTAATTTTTAAACTTTTTTTCTAAATTTTCATCATTAGAAATTACAGCTTGGTGAGCTTTACTCATTAAATCTTTGAAAAGGTCTAACCCTAATTTATTAGCACGTTTAGCCGTGTAAGCTAATTTAGGTTTCAGCATATAGAAAGCATTTTTTTCGTTTTGAATGCCTTTCATTTGAATACGCTTAACTTCACCAAAGAAGTTTCTTATTTGAGAGGTAGTTAAACCTCCATTTTTGATTTCTTTTGCGAAATTTTCGCAGTAATCAACGGTTTGGGGTTCAAATCCTTCTGTTATCCAGATGGATTTAAAACCTTCCAATATTTTATTATTAACGTTTTTTGTGTGTTGTGGATTCATATTATTTAATTTTTTAATTTACTGAACGAATTTCTAACTCTGCCCATCTTGCCGCTACGCCTACAAAATCTATGTAATCATAATCGCTGTACATTTTACTACTATTTAGTAAGCAATCTTTTTGTAATTGTTCTAAAAATAATTTCAGGTCCTGATTATTACGGTTTTGGTCTATCATTCTCCTGATATGGTAAGCGAGAAGCCATTTCCATTGAGGATTTTCATTTCTTTCTGTTTGTTGTTTTTTTAAATCATAAAAATCCATTAATTTAGTTATCAAAGATTTATTTACTTTTTGTACTTGAATAAAATTCACGAACTTATTTTTTAATTCTTTAACTTTGGGGAATTCTTTTTCCCAGTTCATAGGGAAATCTAGGAAGGTGATAGCATTTTTTTCTTGATTTTTACAGCGGTGTTTTTTAGATTTTTTTTCTGCTTCATGGGATAAATTGGCAGATTGAAGAATGGGATATTTATTATTGACGAGTACTATACCTCCTGATAAAGTAAAATAAGGATTATGGGCAACCCATTCCTTAAATTCCTTATAAATTTGTTCTGCAAAAAGTAATACTTGTTCCCAGTCTCCTAAAACGAACAAATCGTCTCCGCCTGCATATAGAATGTTGATATACTTTTTAAACTCTTTTCTTTCCCTGATTAAATAAAGGTATCCACGAAAAAAGTAATCTAAACTTCTACTGATATTTGCTAATCTTGTTAAGGTTTTTTGGTTTCCACTCAAACCTCTCATAAAGATTTGACCGAGGTTATCTACATCCATTCTTAATATTCCTAACCTCCTTAAACTTGAACTCGCCAATAAATCCTCAAAACTGCTTATTTCTTGGCTCATGCTGTAATTCCATTTCAAAAGGGACTGAAAATTTGCAGGTACTTTCTCATGAAAATGAATATATCGAAGAGTATCTGCTGAAAGGGTTTGTTGTTTGGGAATATGGTTATATACTTTACATCCCCAACCTGAAAAGGGGCTTTTTATGGTAATATCTCTTGGCAAAGTTTTTCGCATTAAATGAACTTCTTTCGCTTCCACCAAATTTTTTCCTAATTCTATTATACTGCTTGTTTGCTCCGACAATGTTAAATCTTCTCCTTCTTCATATTTTATGACTTTTCCTTCTATCTCCTCCCCAGTGATACGGTCTATTGGGCTTTCTGTATTTTTCCCCCATGGTTCAAAAAAAGTGTTATAACTTTCTTGTATCAAACTGTAATATTTTCTTCTTTTTTTTGCATTTAATTTTTCTGATAAATCTCTCCATTTTTCGTTAATTTTATGTTCTTTTATATCTTCTATGGTTAATGATGTATAACCTAAAGAAAGATATAACTGCATTTTGTGGACACTCAATAAGTCTTGATGTATTTCTTTTTCTTTAATTTCAAATTCTGAACGTATTTTTTGAGTATTCGGTGCTAATAAATAAAATCCTCCTCCTGATACATATACTATATGGGACTGCGTTAAACCTAATGAAACCACTAACTCTTGAACCGCCCATTCCGTTATTAACTGTAAATAATATGAACGACCCTTCAAGTTTTTACCTGCTAATTTGTTGATAACATCATAAATAAAAGACTGAATTCCTGATAAATCTCCTCCTATTAATAAAAATATAGGGTAATCTTCTTTGATACTATCTATTTGGTTGATATCTCCTAACTCCTCAACTATATATTCATAAATACTTAAACTTATTCCATTAAAAAACTGTAGGTAATCATAGTAAGATATATCTGTAACTGCTGTTGTATAGGGTATAAAAGTTGTGTACTTTTGCAGTAAACTTAGCAGATTTTCGTTCAATTGCATTAAACTATTACTTTGAAGATTTATACACTCTTTTTCAAATTCTGACCATATAATTTGATAGTCTGCACGGGTAGAATGTTTTTTTCTTTCTTTAAGGTTCTTTGGAAATACTCGATTCTGAAAACTAAATATCTCTGATGGATAATAATATTTTTCAAAATTTTTTTTATCATTCTCCATTACGCTTTGAAACACTGGCATCAAATAAAAATCTGATGTATTTTCTTTAACACTTTCTGTTACCACCAGTGATTTCGAATGTTCTATTAATTTTTTGTACCATAATGATTCTAATATGGAGGATACTTGTTTTTGTATTTCATTCCATGATGACCCTATACATCTTTCCATTAAAACTTTTACACGCTCGGTACTTTCATTCGCTCGTTTACATATCCCTTCTATATGACTAATTTGATTGGTTAAATATAAATAGCTCTGCATGTTTTTTGTTTTCTTTTTAATTTTTTATTTTTGTTGGCTCTTTGATTACTGCTCGTTGAACGGTTCCATATCCTATACTTGCTAATTTCCCTATGTTTACGTCCATAGGTAAAGTCATATTCACTGAAAAATCTATATCTAAACTAAACAACTTAACTCCTTTATAATCTATCCAACGTTCCTTTTTTATATCTTCTATCACTGTTTTTATAGGTCGTTCTATTGTATAACAGATACCTTCCGCAAAATTAATAATATGAGCAATTAAAATTCTTTCTAACATCTCCACTCGGGACTTTAAAGATTGTATCTTAAAATACATTTCATAATTTTTTTGGTTTAAGGGCAACCAATTTTTTAAACGATAACGCACCTGTTCGTCCCATACTTGAATAGTTATCGGTTTCACATATATATTTTCTATATTTAATTCTCTCCTTGAACCACGAAAATCTATATTGATGGGTGGATTTCCAATATGATGCAACAGTAAATCACTGGCTTCCTCTAAACATACAATATGAGCTTTGTGGTCTTTTTTATTAAACTGCGCTAATGGATAACGGAACCTTTTATTTCCATCTTCTAAATGATGATGAAAATATTCTGCTCCTTCATGAATTTCATTCGAGAAAGCATAACGAAAAGCCCTTAATTCTTCATGTTTTAATTCTAAATCAAACGTTACTGCAATATATTTTATTTTTTTCATTTTTAGTTTTATTTCTTAATTCCATTATTTGTAATGGCAAATTTAAACAACATTTTTTTAAATACAATTTTTTTTTTAAATTTTTAGTATAAAAAAATTAAATTTGTGTAATATTTTAAAGTTATTTGAAATTGTGGGTTAATTTTAAAAAATATTTTAATTTTTAGCTATAAAAATTTGTTGAATAAAAATTTTTATTTTAATTTTACAATTAGAAAAATGGTTAAAAAAGGGGATATAAATATCAGGAATTATGATTTTTAGTTTTGTAAAACTGATGTAATCCACTGATTTACAGGGGTATATAATATATCTGGTGTTATCACCATCTAAATAAAAGGAGTTCACAACCAGTTTTTTGGTCGACTTCAATTACATCGAGGTGTTATCACCATCTAAATAAAAGGAGTTCACAACTTTGAGTGTAGTACCTTAAACCTTTGTCCTGGTGTTATCACCATCTAAATAAAAGGAGTTCACAACTTATCATTTAGTTTATATAATTCATACAGGGGTGTTATCACCATCTAAATAAAAGGAGTTCACAACTCTCTAATAATGTAAGAATTTGTATTGGGTGTTATCACCATCTAAATAAAAGGAGTTCACAACGTTTCAAAACACACTCAGCTCCATTTGTTTGGTGTTATCACCATCTAAATAAAAGGAGTTCACAACTTATGATTGTTGTATTTGTATTTTAGGTACGGTGTTATCACCATCTAAATAAAAGGAGTTCACAACTAACATTTCATAGTTTTCTGCTATTAAGCGGGTGTTATCACCATCTAAATAAAAGGAGTTCACAACCTCTAATATATTATTCCTTTAAAAATGTAGGGTGTTATCACCATCTAAATAAAAGGAGTTCACAACTTGTTTGTGAATACGATTCCATTTATTACGGTGTTATCACCATCTAAATAAAAGGAGTTCACAACGTAATCTTTATTTGAACATTTCTAAGTAAAGGTGTTATCACCAT
>CALLMJ010000029.1 GCA_938006875.1 uncultured Bacteroidia bacterium | reverse complement strand
GGTTGATTGAGAAATTTTTTTGTTAACAATATTTACTTTTGAATTATACCCCTCAGGAATATTTTCACCCAAACCAAATAAATAAACATTTATTCCCTTTTCAGAAAGACTATTTGCCCATTTCTGGGTGTGAGAAGAATTGGGATCAGCCAAAATTAAAATTTTTAACTTATTCATCTCTATTAATTGATAATAATTTTTGACTGGTTCTTGTATAGATAAGCGAGGATAACATATGAAATCCAAAAAGGTAAATCTCTCGAAATAAATCCGTAGGAAAAAATTCCCTCAACCTCAAAAAATGATCGAATAAAAACCAATATTCCGATAGAAAATAAACCAAGAGCGAATAAATAAATTTCATCTTTTTGGCTTTTTGTAGCTAAGAGAAGTTTCCAAGCCATATAAAAATAAAATCCAAAAATGCTAAAAGCACTTAGCCATCCAAATATTCCCATTTCTGTAATTAACCATAAGCTATAATTATGAGGATGTGGTTTTTGAAGCATAAGATATAAATCAAAAAAATAAGAACCGGAGGTTGGAAGATATGAATAGAATTTTGTTGGATATAGTTCTGGTCCAACTCCTAAAAATGGATATTCTTTTAATATTGCAATTGCAGTACTCCAAAGATATTCTCTCTGGCTAACTGTTTCTAACCTCAGATATAAATCAACAAGAGATTGGGTAAAAGGTTCGAAAAGATAAAGTAACATAAAAATAACTATAAATGAAAAAAAATAAATTAAAAATTTTCTATTGAGAAAGTAGAATAATACTATTATTGAAATAATAAGTGAAAGTATTGCAGCTCTCGAGTTTGTTAAAATTAGAATTAATATATTATTTGTCAATAAAAGAGGTATCCAAAGCTTTTTTAACCATTTGGATTTTATTTTAGAATAATATAAAACGATTAGAAGAATAATATTCATTGAGATAATCTGTGCCAGGGTGTTGGGATTACCAAAAGCGCCAGCCCATCTGGTTATAAGCAAATCATAAATAAATAATAAAAAACCAGATCTGATCAAGTCATAGTAGACCGTTATGCTTAAAATGAAACTTGAAATAAACACTCCTGTGACCAGTGCATAAACATTATCAAGCGTATATCTTTCTTCCAAAAAAGAGTATAATAAATAACAAACTGAAAAGAAAACAACAGCTCTGAATAATGCGTCAAGACTATAAAAATTAAAACCTGAAAAAGAAGTTGTGATAGCAATAGATGAGATCAAGATCAAAATTAGTTTAATAAATAATGAAGGCGGTTTAGGAAATTTTTTAAAATATAAACCATACTTTCTGAAAAAGAGGATAACTAATAAAATTAAAGAAATTATTGTAAACACATTACGTATATTTTGAAATTGATTACCTGTTGCTGATATATAAATTATTACGCTTAGAATGAGAAATATTTTTTCGTTAAGAAATAGAAATCCTAATGACACTAGTAATATTAGAAAAGCCAACAAAGGATTAAAAGAAAGCAAAGAAAATATTATTGTTATCAGCATTGAAATGCTGATTATCTCAACAAAGTTATTCAAAAAATATTTGAACAATATTTTATTTATATGTATTAGCTTCAATCTTTTCAATTACCTGCAATAGATTTTTATAAACTTCAGTTACAGTAATCAAGCTTAAACATTCAAACGACGGGCATCCATTTTTACCGCCGTCGGTAAAACAAAGTCTTTCATCTTTTATTGGTGAACAACGGATTATTTTTTGATAGTAAAAATTTTTATTTCCTTTAGGTAAATGATATTTAGGATTAGTCGGTCCATAAATACTAAAGGTAAATTTACCGAGAACTGCAGCAATCTGAACTGGTCCTGAGTCATTACCAATTACTAAATCTGATTTCCGGATTTCATTTATTAATTCCTCTGTTGTAGAAGTTATAATGTAAGGGAGCTTAAATTGATTAAAATAATCTAAAATTCTTTTATTATTACTAGCGAGTATAAAAGAAACATCATATTTATCATTAAGTAACCTACCCAGCTCAATAAATTTATACAAGGACCATTCTTTTGAAGGCCAACCTGCAAAAGGAAAAATTAATATTTTTTTTATTGGGTTATTAAGATTTAATTGAGGATAGGAATATTCTTTTATAGGAATAAAATTTTTTATCGGGTTCAGATAAATCTCCCTTGAATGGTTGCCAAGATTAAATTCAGAATATTCATCAAATATTTTTCTGAAAATTTTTCTGTTGAAACCAATAATTCTTTTAGCTCTTGAATTAAAAATTAAACTGGCAGATGTCATAACACCAGTCAGATCAATAATGACCTCCGGTTTTAATTTACTTAATATCTTTCTTGCTCTCCTGTCAATATAACGATCATCTAAATGAAAATATTTTCGTTCAATTGGCACAATAAATTTTTTATCAGTAATCAACTGATAAACAGAGGCGGCATTCTCACTACATAGAATAAAAACATCCTTATTGAAATAACTAATTATTGAATGAACCGCATCGAAAGTAAAAATAGTGTCACCAAGTTTATGAATTGAAATAACACAGATACTATTTCGTCTTAGAGGAATAATTTTTGCAAATGAACGGCAAACAGTAAAGAAAATATCTAAGGTGAATTGAAAAATAATATTTAGAACCTTATTGCTTATAAATTTATTGTATTTATTATTTGGCCAGTGTATTGGCATAAAATATTTTTTTTGTTAATGCTCTAATTTTATAAAAACTATTTTCAGAATAATTTTTCCATTTTATATAATATTCTAGAAATATTTTTTCTTCCGTAATAAAATAAAGTGCTTTTAATTGCTCATACATAATACTGAGGTATGTGAAAGAAGCAACATAGCTTTTAGGATAATCAAAAATAAAATATCTTGCCCAATAACCAGTATCATAGTATGGCAAAAGTTTAATCAAAGACTCAATCCCAAGATCAAATAATCGTTTTGCGTTTTCGCTTTTAGAGCAGATGTATAAATCATACAATCCGAATAAAGAGAACATAAATCCATTTAAAACGCCTACAGTTCTTATTGGCGAGGGATACTCTTCATAAATTGGAATTGAATTGAAATAATTCAACAGCCCTCCATTTTTCACTTCGATGAAAAAAGGTGTAATTGCATCTTCAGCCAAATCAAGATAGGATTTATCGTTTGTTAGTTTGAATGCTCTAACAAGCACTGAGACTGCCTCGCCCTGAGCCAGAGCAGAATACCAAGGTCTCTTTATTCCATACATCGGGATATCGTAGTAGATATACCAGATTTTACCGCAACTTATATGATGAAAGTTATTTTTCAGCCAATCTGCCTGTAGGAGAAATTTTTTTTTAAGGTTAGTATCTGTAAAGCTTTTTTGAAATAAATGTTCGAATATTCCGAGAGCATACTGACATATAACAATAGGATGATAAAAATATGGCTCATTAAAATTTCTCCACAATGGAATTCCATTCTCGTCTATTTTCTCCGGATAATTTAACTTCGATTCAAAATTCAAAAAATATCTCCCCAATTCTTCTGGTTTTTGTTCGAGCGTGCATCTTGTAATAGTATGCCAATAAGATGCTTTATGAGAGAAGAAAAAAACTTGAGCTTTATTAAAGAAATGTTTTATCATCATCGAAATAGGTGTATCGTCTTAAACTTGGGAATAATTTCACTAAGATATTTAAAGTCTAAAATAATAACATTAGTCAAATACAAAATGAAGAAAAAGAAAATTTCAAATACTGTTTGAAAGACAAATAAACCAAATACTTTTTGAATAACCTGAATAATAGTAATAATAAATAACATGTTTATGAAATTTATAAGTAAAAAACCAAAAAATTTTGTGGGCTTCAGACTGATAAATTTTTTATTTGCAAGTAGAAGACCACTTAGAAAAAGGATTAAATAAACAAGCGATGTAGAAAGAGCTAATCCATGGTAACTAAAGTGTTGAATCAGTATAAAATTAAATATCACCTTTAAGACAATTGAACCCAAAGACAAATAAAATACAATTCCATAATTGTTAAAACTATAAAATAATTTTACAATTAATAAATAAATAGAATAAAATACCAAACCATAGCTGTACACACTTAAAGCTCTAGCTGTTAATAATGTATCCTCAGGAGAAAACTCACCTCTTTCAAAAAGAATTTTAACAAAAAATTCGCTATGATAGATCAATACAGCAGAAATCGGGAAAAAAATTAATACACTTACATAACTAGATTTGTGGAATAGATTATCGAGATAATTTTTATCATTTTTTCTTGCCATAGAAAATTTCGGGAAAACAATGTTTAACAATGGAAGAGAAAAAATTGCGATAGGGATAGAAAAAATGTTAAGAGAGTAGCTCAAAGCTGCAATTGAACCTGAAGGTAACTGTACATAAAAAAACCGATCAACCAAAGAATAGGATAAAGAAAATATCTCAATAAATACTAAAAAAATAAAATTTAACTTTAGGTCTAATTTTATCCAATGAAAAAATTTTAATAATACAACTTGTTTAAAGTACTTGATCACTCTTATTAACATCAAGATAGCACCTGTTAAATACGCCAAAACAAATGCAATTGGTAATATCAAAATATTTGTAGATGAGGCAAAAAATAAAATTATTAGTATAATTACGATGTTTATAATTGCCTGTATCAAGGATGGATAATAATATTCACCGACTGACAAATGATATGCTGATGTTATAGAAATAAAAGCATTAAAAGGAATGGTTAGGGAATAAAGCTTAAATATAATGGTTGCTTTCTCTAGAATTGACTCATTTTCGACAGGAATGAATAATAGAATAATGTTTTTAGCTGTTAAAAAAAATGAAACCAAAATGATTATACTGATAAAAAGAATTGTTATAGTTGTACTAACAAAAAAATTATTCGCATATTCATCAGATTTAAACTTATAATCTGAATAGATTGGAATAAAATAATGCTGAATGATGTAAAATACTGCAGTATTGAGAGTAAATACCAAAGAGATTGAAACCAAATACAAATCATAATCACTAGATAACCCAAAACTATGTGCGAATAGGATTTCTCTAAAAAAACCTAGAGCCTTTTGAATAATTGTTATAAAGACTAATATGGCTGATGTAATGGCAATTGATGGACTAATTCTTTTGATGAAAATCATAAGGACTAGTTCAAGAATTTAACATAAACATCACCATCTATGACGCCCTTGCTTGACAATGATTTTAGATTTTTAATCATCATTTCTGGTGAGATCCATTTATCATAGAGAAAACAGAGTGTTTCGCCAGGTGATATATTACACTCAAATTCTCCAAGGGTTTTAAGATAACGAAGACATTCCTGAGCTGTTTCAATGTTTTCTGGAATTGTAACTTCAAAAGAGAGATAATTTACCGGTCTGGTTAATCCTTTTAATACTTCTAGTTCATAACCTTCTACATCAATCTTAATGAAATACGGTTCTCCAAACTTTATTATTAAATCATCAAGAGTTATCATATCTACAATAACCTCTTTTTTCCAACTAATTTTTCCAAATCTACCCGAACTTATAACTTTGTTAATCCAGTCTTGGGAAAAAGAAGATAGTGCGTGAGCATTGCTTACAAAAAATTTCTTTCGGGATTTTTCAGAACCCACACCATTGTTTAGAATTATTAAACGATCTTTAAATTTTAATTTCATAAATTTTACACACTGCTTCTGTGGTTCAACAGCTATTACTTTTGCACCAATTTGTAAAAATGCTTCCGTTCTGTAACCATAATTTGCTCCAATATCAAAACATAAACATCCACTATGAATAAAATCAGAGTAGAATTTAATCATCCTATTACGGTGATCTTTCTGAAGAGGATTTTCAAAATATTTGTCTTTGAATAACTTTAAATAATTATAAATACCAATCCATCTGAGAAAATTTATTAGATAAAAATCGAACATTTAATAAACAGCTATTAGTTATCCTTAAGATTTATTTTGACTTTGTAAATTGAAATAATGCTCATAGTTAAAAATGCAAATATTCCACCTAAAAATGTTGAAAAAAATAAACGCGGACTTACAGGTCTGTTTGGTGGAATTGCAGGATCTAAAACCTCCACAGTCGGTAAATCTCTGTTTTCTTCAATTTTTTCTTTATAGTATTGTTGCTGAAGAAATATGTAAACCTCATTCTGAATCTTGACTTCTCGGAGTAGAGAAGTCAGTTCCTTAGCCACAGCAGGGACTTTCTCAAAAGCAAGTAAATAATCGTTACTTTCAGATTCGATTTTGCTATACTGTTGTTTTAATTGGTCTATCCTTTTAATAAGTGATTGATAAATTTTATCATCTGGTTGAATATTATATTTCATTAAACCCAACTCAATTTCTAATTGAGCAATTTCAGATTTCAGTTTTGTTGCACTTTCAATTGATGCTTTTAATTGATCCGGCAGAGATAGGGTTTTGTTTTTCTTCTGAAAGATTTGTAACTCATTTTCCAATGAATCAAGGTCCATTTTCGTCTGAACAATTTGCGTTTCTAAAAATAACCGTGCTTTCTTTGAGCGAGTTGCTATTTTTTCTCTGTTAATTTTATCTAAAGCCTCAATGAATGTATTTGTTAATAGAGCTGAGGTATTTCTCCTATTTGAAAGGTTATCTGTTAACAAAGGAAATAATTTTGAACTATAGTCCACCGATATTTTTATCAAACCCTCTTTTGTCAGTTCAACATTTAAATTATTACTTAATTTTATTGCGGCCGTATTAATATCCTTTTCGTCATATTCATCTTGAATATTTAATTTTTTTATTACATACAACGCTGCAGTTCTACTCCTTAAAATTTCTGCATAAAGCTGTGAACTTGCGTTCGACAAACTTGGCGAAAGTAATGAAGTCATATTCTGCTGAGAAAGAATACTACTCATACCAATAAGTGAAGTATTTTTTTCCGGGGGTAAAACTGTAGCAACAGAACTGTAAGTTACCGGATAAACAAATAAAAATATCAGAAAAAGGATAATGGTTGATAAAATTGTAACACTTAAAATTCTCTTCCAATTAGTTAATATCGTATGAATAATAGTATGAAAATCCATTGATTACCTCGTTGCTACAATTACTGCTATTGTTGCGGCAATTATAGCCGCTACTTGTCCCAATACCTGAAGTGATGTGGTAAATACATCCCAGAATTTTGGTCCTGGTGGATCTTCAGGAACCCAAATTGTATCGCCGGGTTTTAGATCATCTACATCATCGGCATCTACCCACTCACCTGTGTTG
>CALLMJ010000028.1 GCA_938006875.1 uncultured Bacteroidia bacterium | reverse complement strand
GATACTGCAACAGAAGTAAGAATAAATGTTATGTTAGCAAAAGAAAAAAGTTTAAATTTAGTTGATAGTATAACAAATTATACTTTAATACCATTTTTTAAAGCATTATTAGAATTAACACAACAGTATTTAGCGTTGATTGATGTAAAGAATATCATAGGTGAAAATATTGAATTAGAAAAAAGTAATGTAAATATAGATTTAGATGTTGAACTTGAATTATCAGTAAGGGACAAAACTTATTTAAGGCAAGTAGAATTAGAAAAATTAAATCAGGTTGCAGTATTTTTAAATGCTTTACAAAATGTTCCAGACGTTTTAAAGCCTTATTTAGTTAACAAGGTGTTAGAATTATTTGATATAAAATTAGAAACACAGCAAGCATTACCAAATGAAATTGAAAATAGTATAATTAATGCTATAGCTGATGCTGCAAAGATTAAAGAAAACAACTTAGATAATGTAGCTAAGTCAGCAGAAAACGAAGTTAAACAAGGTGAATAAATATGTTAGACAACACTATCTTAAATATTATGCAAGAAGATGATTTATTATTGGAAAAGCATAAGATGAAACAGTTAAAATATTATAAAAGATTAATAGAACTTTTAGAATCATCTATTATTAATTTAACAGATGATATAGCAACTGAAAGTGACAAAGATAAGCTATTAAAAAAATCTGGAAGTTTATTAGCTTTAAAAGAAATTTTAAAACTTTTAAAATCCTAAAAAAGGGGGAAACAAAAAATGGAAAACAAAGTAAAGTTAGACAAGGAAGTAAAAGTAAGTCCAGTTTTAGAAGAATACTTAAATCAATTTAAAAACGAATTTGGTAAAGACGAACAAGATGTGCAAAGCGAACAGGCTGAACAGGTTAAAAAAGCTGAACAGACAGAAAAAACTGAACAAGGTGAAAAAGCTGAACAGGGTGAAAAAGCTGAACAAGGTGAACAGGCTAAACCCAATGATGAAAAAGAATTAGATTTAGAATTAAAGCTTAAACAAGCGTTAGGTCTTACAAAAGACGAAGAACAAAAAGAAGATATTGTTATAGATGAAAAAGATTTAGAAAATCTTGATAAAGAAAAAGCGAAAGCTTTGTTAACTAAGTTAAAAGAATATGAATTAAAAGACAGAATTAGAACTGAAACAGAACTTATAACAACAAATTTAAATAAAATACCAGAAAAATACAGGGGTCAAGTGGAAGAAACTTTGACAAGTTTAATTGAAAGTGATCTGTATGATGCTTTACAAAATTTAGATCCTGAAAAACGCATAGCTACTTTGTTTGCCACTGCTTTAGGCACGCTTGGGTTATCACCTGAAAAAGAAAAGGAAGATTTAAAGCAAGAAGCAAAAAAAGTTATAAAAGATGTTAATATTACAAATTCACAAGGAAGCGAAAACGAAGAAGTAGAAATAGAAAATTTAAAGAAATTAGCTTTACAGGGTGATAAAAGGGCACTAAGGGCATTGTGGGAAAAACAAGGGTTAGCTGATAAACTTTTAAAAAATTTATAAAAGGGGGTCATTACTATGGCTACTTATAACAGATTTAACGATGTTGGTGTTTACAAAGATATAAAAGATGAACTGTATCTTGTAAATCCCAATCCAAACTATTTATTTGACAATGCAAATCCTACAGTTGCAAAAGATCGTGTGCATTATTGGACAGAAGTTGTTTTTACAAAGAAAACAGGTAACACATCTGCAATTTATGAAGGTCAAGCACTTTCTTCTTTCACAGCGCCGACCAGAAATGAAAGGTCGAATAGGGTTGAAGAAAACGCAGTTCCTTTTTCAGTTTCAACAATTAAAGCAGCAGTTGCAAAACGTGGCGGATACGCAGGTATGAAAGACGCAATATTGCAAGCAAGGGAAGAAGCTTTAATGGAACTGAAAGCTAATGTGGAATATTCATTAGTAAACGGAACAGTGGTAGTTGGTAATGCTTCAACCACAGCGGATAAAATGTCAGGCATAATTGAAATGGCAAGCACGCTTGGTACCACACAAGATTTAGGGACAGACATTGCAACAGGGGAAGCAAATTTTAAAACTGGGTTAGCTGCTTGCGCAGCAAGGGGTGGATTAGTTGGCAAAAAAGAAATGCTTGTGAACGGTGCAGATAAAAATATTATAGCAACTAATTGGACTGGCAGGGCATCAGCTGTGCAGACTATGGCTAATACAAAAGTTATAGATGCAGATGTCCAAGTTTATTCAAGTGCTTGGGGACCAATTGCTATTAAAACGCACGAATTTATGCCTTCTAACACAATGGTTGTTTATAACCCAGATGATCTGAATGTTGCTTTCTTGTACAACACAAAAGACATAAAGCTTGGTAACAGTGGCGCCAATGAAGCTATTTTAGCGGTTGCTAATGCTTGCACGCTTCAGTACAACAGACCTTCATTACTTTTACATTTTTATGTATAATTAGTTTAATTTTGATGTAGGTGCATTGGGGTGGGTAACCCCCACCCCACACTTACACATAAAAATGGTGAATAAATATGATAATAACAAAAAACAAAGAAAACATTTGGAATAATCACAGTGACATTGATGGTATAGGTGCGCCTGTTTTAAAATTACCAAAAGAAATATATCGTGTTATTACCACTGTCCCAGCATTTTCTTGGGTATTAGAAAACAACAATAATGTTTATCTATTTGCAAAGTTAAACCCATTTTTATTTTTTTACACAAAAGATAAAATAAAAGATTTACCACATTTTATCAAAAACAGGGATGGGTGGTATTTTGATTATAAAAACAAAAAATTTTTTAAATTTTAAAGGTTGATTATGAAAAATACAACAAAATTAGATTTAATAAAAGGCAGAATAAATACTATATTAAAAACTATTGATAAGTTAATAGATAATTCAGCTTTATCAAACGAATTAAAGTTGTTAATAAAAGAATTGGAATTAACAATTAAAAAAGGTGAAAAAAATGAATAAGGTTATTAGTTTATTGTTTATTTTAATTATAAGTTTAGGGTTAACAGTTATG
>CALLMJ010000027.1 GCA_938006875.1 uncultured Bacteroidia bacterium | reverse complement strand
CTTTTTGTGCTTTTGTGTTTTTGTGGCGGATGTTCTTTCTGCCACTAAAGCACTAAAACACTAAAAAAACTTTCATATTGATATAATATTTTATGATCTTTTTGTGCTTTTGTGTTTTTGTGGCTAAAACCTTTGCTGATCTTTGTTGCTTTTTGTGAGATTGATAAGGTTTTAATATATGTCATTTTTGTTGAATTTTAATTACGATAATGTCACCCCTGGCGAAGATTTTTGGTGTGGAATTGTCATTTTATTCTGCAACCAAATCACCAACTGCTTGGTTTTTAATTATACAAAAGTTCCTTAGGAACGAAATATTTATAGATGATGATAACAAAATAAAATAATAGAATCCCCCTGGGGATGAAATATTATTAAAATGCGTCGCATTTACAGATGCTCAAATTTCTTTTTAAATAATATCACCCCTTCGGGGTTTTTAAACAATTTTCAAATTATGGATTGATTCAAATAATTCGTGGTAAATTTGTGATTTATTGTGACTGAATTATTTGTGATAATATGTGGTTAAAAAAATTTGCTTTCATTGCGACTCTGTGCGGAAAAGGTTGGTATGCTTAATTAGTTCTGATGCTCAAGTCTGGAGACTTGAGCTACGGTTTAACTATGCTTTTCCTATAGGCAGTAATTTGTGATGCTCAAGTCCGGAGACTTGAGCTACGGTTTGATTATGCTTTTCCAATATGCAGCAATTTGTGATGGTAATGCATTCCAGTATTTACCCTCGTATTTTGATTTTACATATTTCAGAAAATCAATATAAATATTAACATCAAATTCTTCGTAATTTTTCCCTGTGCTTTCAAAATCAATATAATCCGGATGAACATTAACAAGAACCATAGCATTATGAGCTGCAAGCCAATCAAGTTTTTTTATCCAGATATCAGGTGTAGATTCTTTAAGCAAAACAAAAGGTGTAAAATCCTGTGGAAGTGTGTAAGGAAGTTCGATATAACCACCTGAAGAATGTCTTTTATTATCAACCCAGAATGGAAAAACAGTCCCAACACCATCCGGCTGAGGTTCAAAAGGGTCAGTATCGAATGTTGACATATCATAATCAATATTCAGCGCTCCAATCCAATCCAGATTATGATGCATTGCTGGTGCTCGAAAACCTTTTGTGTTCCACTCTTTAAGATATGAATTAATTTTCTCAGCTCTTCTTAAAAATTCCTGTTCACTTGAAAAAAGTTTACCATCGTGATAAAGTCCTTGGACACCATATTCAAATCCATTGTTACTAATAGTTCTCAGCATTTCAGGTTCAACTCTGTAGTCTCTTTCGGGAACAAAATTAAAAGATGAAACGAAGCCGAGATTTTTCTCCAGATCCATTAACTTTGATACTCTTTCGTAACCTTTTTTATGTTCAACATCGTGAGTGAGGACTAAAGCGAATTGTTTACCTTCAGGCCAGCCGTTGAAATAATCAGGTTTTTTCTCAGAACCTTTAAGAATCGGCCAGATATCTTTATACTTAGCTAATTTCGATATTATTAATTTACGCCTGAGGTAAAGCTGTAATTTACGAGGGATAAATGGTTTGAGTATGTAAAATAATTTTTTAAGCAAATTTGTAATTCTTATTTAGTTTTATAACCACTGTGTAGAAGGTTAACAAAGGGTTTTAAATCCTTAATATCAAAAATCTCAAAAATACCTGCACGAAATATATTCAGAATTAAACACATTGTATCTTTTACTTTTCTTTTGCTGAAATTTTTTATCCTTCTTATTTCATTTACTTCACTTATCCAGAGTTTATTTGAGAAGTTCTTTGATTTAACTCTGGAATTGATATCCTTTTCAAAATTATACAAAGTTAAAGTCAGGTTCAAACCGATTAAATTTGTAACCGAAAATTGTCTGTTAAATCTGTTTGGAGTTATTTCAATTATTTTGAAATGATTATCTCTAGGATCAAGCTTAAACTCAATACTTGCATATCCAATAAGATTTAATTTTTTAAATATATCTAAGCTAAGTTGTTCTAATTGCTTATTATAAATAGTCTGGGCTATTGATGTATTACCAAACTGAGGCGGATACTGAGTTAATTTTCTGCAAAATCCGATATCAATAGGGTCGGAATTTTTATCGAGGATTGCAAACGAACAATAAATATTCTCCTCCGGTCCGGGGATAATTTCTTGTATAAGGTATTCAGTTTTAAAGTTTTTAATTATTGAAATCGAGGTCTGAAGTTCATCCTTGTTTTCAACCAAAAATAATTTTTTCTCTTTGAATAATTTTAACCATTCATTATTCCGCCAGGATGGTTTTATTATGAAGGGGAATTCCAAGGTCTTAGAAATTTCATTAATTTGATTTATATCTTTTATCCAGAAAGACTTCGGCACAGGAAGGTGAAATTTTTCTGTCAGGCTAATGAATTTTTCTTTATTAAGTATTGATTTAATTTTTTCATCAGAGGGAAGTGAAAAATTATAGTATTTCTTTAATTCATCTCTATGTGTTGATATAATATTCAAGTCCTGATCACTTGCAATAAACAATACGGGCTTGTTTTTACAAGTTTCCCCGAATTCTGTCAATACATTTATCAGATTAATTGCATAGTTTTTTTCATCAAAGAAAACTCTTGAATTAATGTATTTAGATGAACTGATGATCTTTTGATAAGGTGATTTTTCATCAGCACTACCAAATACTGCAGTGATATTTATATTTTGCTTCCCGAGAAGTCTGATAATAGGAAGCGCCATAATATTGTTACTATTAACTACAACTGCACTGTTATTTTTTTCTAGTTTGAGTGATTTAATTTTTATTCCCGAAGTTTAATTTCTGATATTATTAATTCTAAGGAATTCAATAAAATTGTTTTCAATCGCCAATGGTTTGTCGGGTCCCTGAATATAAAGTTCCGGACCGTTGTTGCCTTCAATTAAATAATAACCATTATCAGTTAGAATGATATCCCAACCAGAAAATTTTATGTAAGGATGAATATACCCTGCCAGATTGGTGAATTCCTTTTTTAATTTACTCCAGGAAGGAATGAATTCACCTCTGATATTGACACCGGTTTCAGGATGCGAATCTAAAATTCTGTATTTGCCTCTCTCCAGTAATTCTATAGCATAGTCCAGTTTTCCAGTATGTAAATCAATGCGGGAATAAATTCCTCCAGAGCCAACATTATCAACAGGTGCGGATTTTGACCGTCCAAATCTCATTAAAGCATAAAGAATTTTTCCGGAATTAGTGGATTGGTCAAAATATGTAGCAATACGGATTGTATTAGTTGATTCCTGAAAAAACTTTTCAGAGAACTTACCTTGTTGAATGAACTCAACTACTATATAATCATCAAGACTTAAAATAAATTCTTTAAATTCATCGAAAGAGTTGTGTTTATTATTAATCTTAAATTCATTTTGAGATAACTTTTGTATTTTGAAAACTCCTTGACCGCTGGTGCCAAATCTTGGTTTAAGGATTAAAATTTTTTCGTTTAGTAAATGAAGCATTTGGTCAAAAGAAAATTCGGGATAGTTTTTATTAACGCAATAAATTTTTCCATTATCGATAAGAGCATATATCTCCGGAACATTGCAAAAATTTCTGAAAAAAAGGGAAAAGATTAACTTATCTCTGAGTAATCTGCCGTTTGGGTAATTCAGATATGAAAGTTTTATATTTTCAACATCGGTTATGAAATATTTATTATTATACTTGCTGAAATCGAAAGGAACTTCATTTATACTGTAAAACCCTCTGAGAATTGACTTAAGTTTCTTTAATGAATTAATAAGTGAATTATATTTTCTTTCTTTATAAAGGAATTCTCTCCAACTTATTAAATCAATTCCGAATTTTCTCATTTTATCTTTCATTACAGCATTAAGTCAGCAATCAAAATGGTTAAAAAGAATTTTGCCTTCAACTTTCAATAATCCAATCGGTAAGTGTTTGTTAATAATCCTGAATGTATTAAATAATTTACTGTGCTTTAAATTCATATTTGGGTTAACATTATATTCCAGTAATCTAATTCTTTGAGCGTTCCAGTTCTCCTTGAAGAAAATAAGACCATGTTGATTTTTATCTGTTCTTCCAAGGTCAACTATTCTTACCCCAAATTCTGAATGAGTTTTTTTAATTATCTCCCAGTGCAGGAAATGATTGGGATAAAGATCAATATATTTCTTATCAATAGCTGTATATTCAAAATAAAGTTTGTTACGGAATCTAAGTATTACAGATGATGCAATAGGGAGAGAATCTTTTTCAATAATAGGTAACATAAGCAAATTTTTGTTAAATAGATTATTCCATAAACATAAAAAGAATTTAAAAGGAGCCGGTGGTAATCCCAAACTTTTCCGGAGTTTACATTCCAGAGAATAAAATATTCTCAAATCATTTTCAGAATCACCGAATCAGATTTTAAGATTATTTGAGTAAGATTTATTAATGAACCTTCTGATTGACCTTCTGCCCAATGAATTATAAACTTTTTCGATATCATC
Organism: uncultured Bacteroidia bacterium; assembly: GCA_938006875.1. Lineage (GTDB taxonomy): Bacteria > Bacteroidota > Bacteroidia > J057 > CALLMJ01 > CALLMJ01. Next base: position 420 of record CALLMJ010000027.1, on the reverse strand, counting down.
ATCAAGGTATACAACATGATTATAATAATTGTTTATAGTATTTAAATCTTCTAACAATAAATGATCAGATTCCCTGAATTTCATCCTTACTTTCTGAATACCAGGTACTAATCCATTTATTTCTCCTAGGACTTGTTTTAATGTAATATTTTCAGGTATTATCGGATCACAATGAGTTGTGAATGGTAAAGAGTAAAAAGTATTTTTAATTAAAGTAAATGGTATGAGTCCGGCAAGAGTTTCACCATTAAAAATAAGAAAGTATTTGGGTTGAAAATTTAATGCTGAAGATATAGCTTTTAACCATGCCGGGTGATGATAGATACTTGCACGATCGTCTTCAAGAATGAAATTCAAAATCCTGTTGTCATCCAGGTTGTCCTGAATTACAAATTTCATTTTACCCCATATGCTTATAAA
>CALLMJ010000026.1 GCA_938006875.1 uncultured Bacteroidia bacterium | reverse complement strand
TAAAATGTAAAATAGAATTATTAGAACCTTCTACGTTAAGAAAAGAAATAGCAGAAGGTAAAATTAATTTTTGGCGTGCTAGTTGGATGGCTGATTATCCTGACCCAGAAAACTACTTTTCTTTATGGTATTCCCCTTATTTTTCCCCGAAAGGTCCTAATACCACTCATTTTTTTTCTCCTAAAATAGATAGTTTGTATATTTTATTGAACCAAACCTTTGATAATCAGCAAAGAAAATCTATCATTTATCAAATGGAAACCATTGCTTTAGAAGAATGTCCTATGATATATCTTTTCTACGAAGAAACCACACGTCTAATTCGCAAGGAAATTCAAAATTTTTACATAGACCCTATGAATAACCTTAGGTTAAAACATACCATGAAGTAATAAAGTATAATTTGAGCAGGTTGGTGAACTTTCCGAAACCATGCCAACACTCAATGACCCATCTTAGTATGCGCTGAATTTCAAATTCTTTACGTAAATCATCAAATTTTTTTGTTAAAATTTAGTAAGCTCTTTGGTTTTTACCTTCGTAAAAATTTAAAAATGCTTTATTGGTTACACGATTACCACCTGGTGTAGGAAAATTACCCGTAAAATACCAATCACCTTTGTGGTTAGGAATAGCACGGTGAAGCCCTTCAATGGTTTGGTAAACAATGGAAAGTTCCGCATACATGTCTTTGGGTTTTAGGAGTTCAGAAATTTTAGTTTCTAATTCTTTCAATGAGAAAGGTGAATATATATTTTTTACACAATTTTCATTTTCTAATTGATTATTAGCTTCTAGTTCTTTAATTTTTGAATAAGTTTCATGAATGATATATTCCATACCTCTATCTTTGAGTAAATCAATGGCAGCTTGAAATGCAATAAATTTTTCAATTTGTGACATATCAATACCATAACAATCCGGATAACAAATAGGCGGTGCAGAGGAAACAATCACAATTTTTTTAGGATTTAATTTTGCAAGCATTGCAATGATACTTTGTTTCAAGGTTGTACCTCTAACGATGGAGTCATCTAAAGCAACGATAATATCTTCATTTTCTTTCACTAAACCATAAGTTACATCATAAATATAAGATACCAAATCATCTCTTCCTTTTTCGTTGGAAATAAAAGTACGGAGCTTCGCATCTTTGAGAATTAATTGTTCTAAACGAGGTCTAAAACTGAGAATTTTAGAAATTTCTTGTTCAAAATTCTCTTGATTTAAATGATTTTTAATTTGAGCAATTCTATTTTGATGAATGATTTTACGAATTCCTTCGGAAAGACCAAGATAAGCAGGATATGAAGTGTTCGGGATATGGGTAATAATAGTTTTTTCCCATTGATAATCAACCTCTTCAGCAATTCTATTTGCAAGTTCAAAACCTAAAGATTTTCTTTCTTGGTAAATATCTGCATCATTACCACGAGAAAAATAAATTCTTTCAAAAGAACATTTAAGTTCTGGTTGAGTTTCTGTAAAAGAAAAAGTTTGAGTAGTGGCATCAGGATTTATAACAATAGCTTTACCAGGAGTTAATTCTTGAACCTCATTTTTAGAAACTTGAAATGCTGTACAGATAGTGGGTCTTTCAGAAGCAACAACAATAACTTCATCATTCTCATAATAATAGCAGGGTCTTATTCCGTTTGGGTCTCTCATTACAAAAGCTAAACCATGACCTACCATTCCACCAATTACATAACCACCATCCCAATGTTTAGCAGACCATTTCAACCAAGATTGAACATCTAATTCTTTCTCAATAAGAGGTTGAATTTGAGTTTTGTTTAATTTATCTTTATATTTTTGGTAAATTTTTTTATTTTCTTCATCTAAAAAATAACCCATTCTTTCTAAAATCGTTGTTGTATCGGTTTTATATCTAGGAAATTGTCCAAGACGTAGAATTTTATCAAAAAGAAAATCTACATTCGTTAAATTAAAATTTCCTGCAACGGCTAAAGTTCTGGATTTCCAATTGTTATTTCTTAGAACAGGGTGGCAATAATGAATTCCATTTTCTCCATAAGTCCCGTATCGTAAGTGGGCTAAATAAATTTCACCCAAAAAAGGGAATTGAAGTTTTAATTTATCTATCTGATTTAAAATATTAGGATTTTTTTGAGCTAAATGAAAAAGGTTTTCATCAATATCTTTAACAAGAGTTTGCCAAACAGGAGCGGGTCCAATAGTTCTATGTCTTAAAAGATAAGGATAACCGGGTTCTGTATTCAATTTCAAGCAAGCTAAACCAGCACCATCTTGCCCTCGATTATGTTGCTTTTCCATTAATAAGTACATCTTTTTTAGCCCCCATAGTGGTGAACCATATTGATTTTGGTAATATTCAATGGGTTTTTTTAGCCTAATTAAACCTATACCGCATTCATGCCCGATTTTATCTGTCATGTATTAAATTACAAAATGCAAAAATACTGCGAAAATTTCAAAAAGATAAATTTTATTATTAAGCTATACTTTATTGGTTCTATAATATTTTAAATCAAAAGTAAAACTTTGATAATTTATTGCATTTTAAAAGTGAAAATTTAGTAAATTTAATATTTGGGTATTTCTATATAAAAATGTTATCAATCATATTGAACTCTTTTTTTAGAACTCAATACATGAATTGCTTGAAATTCAAAAAATCAAAACTTTATTTTGGAAAATAAATCAATTTCCATCAAATTTTTAAATGGAATAGATTTGCAAATCAAAAAATATGTAAATTTGTGGCGTAAAAAAATTGAATGAGTGAAATAAAAGTTTTAATGCCCGATAAAACCGAAAGAACCTATCCGCAAGGAGTTACAAGTTATGAAATAGCGAAAAGCATATCAGAAGGTTTAGCAAAAAAATCTATTGCGGCTATTGTAAATGGGCAGGTTATAGAATTAAATAGAACTATAGAAAACGATATACAAGAATTTAAGCTTTTAACATGGGATGATTTAGAAGGAAAATCAACTTTCTGGCATTCATCTGCTCATATTTTAGCTGAAGCAATACTTTATTTTTATCCTAAAGCACAATTAGGTTTTGGTCCTCCCATTGAAGAGGGTTTTTATTATGATGTAGATTTTGGAGACGAGGTTTTTACACAATCTGATTTTGAAAAGATAGAAAAAAAATTTTTGGAATTAGCATCTTCAGGTGAAACTTTTGTTCGTAGAAAAGTTTCTAAACAAGAGGCTATTGAATATTATACCCAAAATTTTAATCCTTATAAATTAGAATTAATTTCAGAATTAGAAGATGGTAATATAACTTTTTATGAATCAGGAAATTTTGTGGATTTATGCAAAGGTCCTCATATACCTAATTCAAAAATTATTAAAGCCGTTAAAATATTAAATTTAGCAGGTGCTTATTGGCGTGGAAAATCCGAAAATAAACAATTAACCCGTATTTATGCTATTTCTTTTCCTACTCAAAAAGAACTTCAAGAATATTTACACTATTTAGAAGAAGCTCAAAAAAGAGACCACCGAAAACTAGGTAAAGAACTGAATATGTTTTCTTTCCATGAAGAAGGTCCGGGATTTCCATTTTGGCATAATAATGGAATGATTGTTCTTAATGAACTTCAAAATTTTTTAAGAAAAAAACTTTATCGTCTTGGTTATGAAGAAATAAAAACTCCATTAATTTTAAATGATGAATTATGGAGAAAGTCAGGGCATTACGATAACTATAAAGAAAACATGTATTTTACAGAAATTGATGAACAACAATATGCTGTAAAACCTATGAATTGCCCAGGTTGTACAATAGTTTATAGAACAGAATTACATTCTTACCGTGATTTACCAAGAAGATATTTTGAGTTTGGTCATGTACACCGTCATGAAATGTCAGGAGCTTTAGCGGGATTATTTAGAGTAAGAAGTTTTACCCAAGATGATGCGCATATTTTTTGTACTCCAGACCACGTAGAAAATGAAATTCTCAATTTGATTTATTTAATTTTTGATATTTACAAAACATTTGGTTTTAATGATGTTTCTGTGGGTTTATCCACAAGACCAGAAAAGTATATTGGGGAGTTAACTATTTGGGATAAAGCTGAAAGTGCTCTAAAAAAAGCATTAGAAACTGCACAAGTAAGCTATCATATTAATGAAGGTGATGGAGCATTTTATGGACCCAAAATAGATTTCACAGTTCGTGATTCTTTAAAACGTAAATGGCAATTAGGCACTATACAGTTAGACTTTTCAATGCCTTATAGATTTGGATTGGAATATGTTGGTAATGAAGGAAATAACTTACAACCTGTAATGATTCACAGAGCCATTTTAGGCTCTTTTGAAAGATTTATAGGTGTACTTTTAGAACACACTGCTGGTGATTTGCCTTTATGGCTTTGTCCTCTTCAAATTATGATTTTACCTATCTCTGATAAATTTAAAAATTACGCCGAAGAAATTAAAATAGAACTTGAAAATCATGATTTTAGAGTATCAGTAGATAACAGAAGCGAAAAAATTCAACGTAAAATTAGAGATGCTGAAGTTCAAAAAGTGCCTTATATGATTATTATTGGTGAACAAGAAATGAGTCAAAATCTAATCGCATTAAGACAGCATAAATTTGGGGATAGAGGTAAATTAAGTTTATCTGAATTTATACAACTTTTTAAAGAAGAAATTAAACAATCTTATCAATATCAAACACACTAAGCAAAACATGGTGAATGAAATTCCTATTAATGAAGATCTTTTGCAATATCCTAAAGTAAGGATTGTAGGAGAAGAAGATGAAACCAAAAACGGTATTTATGATACTGAAAATGCACTAGAAATAGCAAGACAAAGAAGTTTAGATTTAGTTCAAATTACAATTTCTAATGAAATTCCCATTTGTAGAATTGTAGAATATTCCAAATATCTTTACGAACAAAAGAAAAAAGAAAAAGAAAAAAAAGCTAAACAGCATATTATTCAAGTCAAAGAAATACGTTTCGGACCCAATACTAATGACCATGATTTTGAATTTAAAAAAAAACATGCAGAAACTTTTTTGAAAGATGGTGATAAAGTAAAAGCATATGTATTTTTCAAAGGTAGAAGCATAATCTATCAACAATATGGTATGGATATTCTTACACGCTTTGCAGAAGCGTTATCACCAATTTCTAAAATTGAAGTTGAACCTAAATTAGAAGGAAAAAAACTTTTTATGGTTTTAGCTCCTAAAAAATCGTGAAATTTTCAAAAAGATTACCGACTTTACCTTTTGAGCTAAGTTTTAGGTTGGGAGTTTTTTTAAGAAACTTATGGTATGATTATTCCTATAAAGGTAAAAAATTCCCAGTTAAAATTATTTCCATAGGAAACTTATCAGTTGGAGGAACTGGAAAAACTCCAATGGCGGAATGGTTAATAAAATTTGCTTTAGAAAATAATATTCAATGTGCTTACTTGAGCCGCGGGTATGGTAGAGTAACAAAAGGTTTCATACTAGTAAATCCTGATGAACATACATCAAATGAAGTAGGTGATGAAGCTTTACAAGTCGCCAACAATTTTGAAATTCCTGTTGCAGTTTGTGAAAATCGAATCATTGGTGTTGAAAAATTACTCAATCAATTTCCTATTTTACAATTAGTTATATTAGATGATGCTTTTCAACACCGTAAAATTTTTAGAGATTTAGATATTTTAATGATTGATCCATCAAAATCACCATTTGACGATTATTTACTGCCTACAGGAAAATTACGTGAACCTGCAAAAAACATAAAAAGAGCCCATTTAGTGGTAATTAGTAAATCTAATTTAGTTTCAGAAAATACTCTTAAAAAAGTCAATTCCCAAATTAAGATTCCTAAAACTTCTTCAAAGTTAGTATCATTAGCCTTAAAAAATTGTTTTGATAATACTGAAATACCTTTGAGTTCTATTAACAGAAAACCTTGTTTTGCGATTTCAGGTATAGGAAATAATGAACTTTTTATTAAGCAATTATTTAATACAAAGTTAAATGTAATTGGTCAAAAATCCTATAAAGACCATTATATGATAAAAGAGAGAGAAATACTTGAGGTTGTAAGGAAGTGCCAAAAATTGGTAAAAGATGATGTTTTTCATGAAAAACCCATCATTGTAATGACAGAAAAAGATTATTATCGCTTAAAAAATCAGTCTTATTTTGTGCCTCAGGATATTGATATTTATTATTTGAAAGTTGGATTTCAATTTGATGTAATACACCCAATTATTGAAAAATTTTTTTTGCAATTTTAAGTTTACACAACTTATTCACAACCATTGTTTACAAATTTTTAAAAATTTATTCCACCCAAAAGGTTTAAACATTGTTAAAATTGTTTATTTGTGAACATTGAATTTTGTGTAAAATACAGAAGTAAAAATTACAAATAATAAAAATTTTTACTATATTTTTGCAATGCTTATGGGAATCATTACACTTACAACTGATTTAGGAAATCAAGATTTTTATGCGGGCTTATTGAAAGGAAAGTTACTTTCTCAAAACCGTCAATTAAATATTATTGATATTACCCATCAAATCAATCCCTATGATATTCCATCAGCTGCTTTTCAAGTAAGAACTATTATTGATGAATTTCCAGAAAATACTATTCATATAGCATTAGTAAATGCTTTTGAACAAAATGCCGTTATTGTTGCCGTTCAATTTCATGATCAATGGATTATTGTTCCTGATAATAGAATGGCTTCTATGATTATGCAAACGAATATTCAAGAAGGTTTTACCTTAAAGCCAGAAATCATGGATGCAATTCCTAATTATTTTGGAAAGATATCTATGATGGTTGATGTAATTACCCAAAAAAAATTTGAAAATTTGATAAAAATTCCTTTGAAACCAGCCCAATGGTTTTATCCTTCCATTTCAGAAAATACCATGAAAGGTCTTATCATTCATATTGACCGCTTTGGAAATTGCATTTCAAATATTCATAAAAATGATTTTTATAATGAAATTAAAGGAAGGCGTTTTGAAATACGGTTTAGAAATATAAAAATTCACAAAATACATAAAGAATATTATGAGGTAGATAAAGGTGATGCTCTTGCTTATTTTGGTTTAAGTGGATTTATGGAATTAGCTTTAAGAGAAGCTAATGCAGGTAGCTTGCTTGGCGTTAAAACTTATGATCAATTTACAATTGAATTTTATAATGATTAAAAGAGTGGTTAGAATGGCTTTTAAGCCAGAAAGTGTTAATGAATTTCTAAAAGTCTTTAATGAATCTAAAGAAAAAATTTCCCAGTTTCCGGGTTGTTTAGCATTATCATTGTACAATGATGTTACTCAAAACCATGTTTTTTACACCGTAAGCATTTGGGATAAAGAAGAAAGTTTAGAAAATTATAGAAATTCTGAATTATTTCAATCTACATGGTTGAAAACCAAAATATTATTTAATGATAAACCCTTGGCATTCTCTTTAAAACTTTTTGATAAAGTAAAAACGCTTGAAGAAAGCGATTTATTTCTTCAGTAATTTTACGGAATTTTAAAATAAACTTTAAAAAAAATAATTTTGGTAAAAGATTTGCTTCTAATTTTGTACATCAATTTATAATGTACATAATCAAAACCCCAAATATCATTCCTTACCTTTTTAAAGATTACATTTGGAAAGTAAATACCCAACAAAAAGAAATATTTCTTACTTTTGATGATGGTCCTACTGAAGGCGTAACTGATAAAGTACTTGATTTATTGAAAATTTATCAAGCAAAAGCGACTTTTTTTTGTGTAGGACAACAAATTGAAAAAAATCCTGAATTATTTAAGAGAATTGTTAATGAAGGTCATACCATTGGAAATCATACTTATTCTCATCCCCATGGATGGTATTACCCACCCAATTTATATCTACAAGAAATTGAAAAAACTTCTCAAATTATTCAAAATTTAGTGGGCTTCAGACCCATATATTTTAGACCACCCTACGGAAAATTTAGCCCTTCTACTAAAAATAGCATACTAAAAAACTATAAAATTGTAATGTGGGATATTTTATCCGGTGATTTTGATAAAAATATGACATCAATTGATTGTTTAACGAGTGTTTTATCTTCCTACCAAAAAGGTTCCATTATAGTTTTACATGATAGTCTTAAAAGTGGACAAAAACTTTTAGAAATACTTCCCCAACTTTTGTCATTTTTCTCTAACAATCATTTTAAAATGTCCTCAATTAATTCTACTAGGTTCCAATCTAATTTGAAATTTAACTTTTCTTTTCATTTACCCTTTATGAAAAGTTGAAAAAATGTGAATAATAAAATTCAAAATCTTTTATTCATTTAAAGGGATTATTTAACTTTGCATTTCCAAACAAATTGAATAACCAAATGAAATTTATTGTTGCATCTCAAGAATTATTAAAAAAACTATCTATTGTACAAGATGTGATTCCATCAAAATCTGTTCTTCCTATTGTATATAATGCATATTTTGAAGTAAAAAATGGAGAGTTAATATTAATAGGTACAGACTTAGAAAACTCTATTCAAACAGCCCTACCCGTAGAATCTGAAGATAATTTTAAAATGGCAATTCCCGCTAAAATTATTATTGATACTTTAAGGTCTTTACCCGAGCAGCCTCTTATTTTTGAATATAACTCAGACACCATGACGGTTGAAATTAAATCTAACTATGGTACATATAAGGTTGCTGCTCAAGATGGTAATGATTTTCCGAAAATTCCACCAGTTTCTAATACCAACGCTTCAATAAGTGTTTCTTTGCCCGTTTTATCTAAAATTATCTCAAAAGTTATTTATGCAGTTTCAGATGATAATATGAAACCCGCTATGACGGGCGTATTCTTTGATTTTAAAACATCAGGTGTAAGTTTTGTAGCTACTGATGCTCAAAAATTAGTTCGTTTAAATCGTTCCGATATTACTGTTTCTGAGAACTTTTGTTTTATATTACCACCAAAAGCATTAAAATTATTACAAAAAGCCAGTGCAGGTATAGAATCCGTTGTAAAAATTGACTTTAACCAAAGCAATGCTTTTTTTCAATTTGAAGAAAATCAAATTGTTTGTAGATTAATTGATGGAAGATTTCCTGATTATAATGCAGTGATTCCTATGAATTCCCCAAATAAAGCCATCATCAATAGAAAAGATTTATTAAGTTCTTTACGCCGTTTGGATATATTTGCTTCCAAAGAAACGCATTTAGGTAAACTTCAATTTGTAGGTAATACCTTAAAACTTACTTCAGAGGATATTGATTATGCAAACCAAGCAGAAGAATCTATTAACTGCCTTTATGAAGGTGAAGATATGACTATTGGATTTACTCTTTCCTTAATTACAGAACTTTTAGCTAATTTAGATTCTGATGAAATCGTAATGGAAATGGGTACTCCTAACAGAGCCGCTGTAATTATGCCCTCTATTCAAGAAGAAAATGAATCTATCCTTCAAATTATTATGCCAATTATTTTGAATTATTAATTTCATGGAAATTTACCATGATTTTTTAAAAACTATATTAGAAAAAGGAATTAAAAAAGAAGATAGAACTGGCGTAGGCACTATATCTATTTTTGGGTATCAGTTCCGACACGATTTATCAAAAGGTTTTCCGTTAATTACTACGAAAAAAGTTCATTTTAAATCAATAGTTTACGAACTTTTATGGTTTTTAAAAGGTGATTCTAACATTAAATATTTAAAAGAAAATGGCGTTTCTATTTGGGATGAATGGGCTGATGCTAATGGAGAACTTGGACCAATCTACGGTGTTCAATGGAGAAAATGGAAAACCTCTCAAAATCAATTTATTGACCAAATCTCTAACTTAATCCAACAAATCAAAAAAAACCCCAGTAGTAGGAGATTATTGGTAACAGCATGGAATCCTGAATTTATTGACCAAATGGCTTTGCCACCTTGCCATGCTTTTTTTCAATGTTATGTAGTAGAAAATAAACTTTCTTTACACATGTACCAACGTTCTGGTGATGCCTTTTTGGGAGTTCCTTTTAATATTGCATCTTATGCTTTACTTACTCATATGATTGCACAAGTCTGTGATTTACAAGTTGGTGAGTTTATTCATTCATTTGGTGATGCTCATATTTATTTCAACCATTTAGAACAAGTAAATTTATTGCTGAGCAGAACTCCTAAACCTCTTCCTACCCTTCAATTAAATCCCAATATCAAAGATATATTTGAATTTCAATATAATGATATTCAAATTGTTGGTTATGACCCATTTCCTGCAATCAAAGCTGATGTTGCAGTATAAAAATTTTAGATATTGAAAATATTGAAGAATTTTATTAAAAAAAATTTGATTTACGATTTTTATATTCATACCTTTACATCAAAATTGAATTATGCAAATTCAAGCCGTTCAGGAAACTTCTTTTGTTGAGATTCAAAATATTTTAGCTAAACAAAGAAATTTTTTTCTTCAAGGAAAAACTTTGGAATATAGTTTTCGTTTGCAACAGCTTAAACTTTTAAAACAAATTATTAAGGCTCATGAAACAGAAATTTTACAAGCTTTAAAATCTGATTTAAACAAAGCTGAATTTGAAGGTTATGCAACAGAAGTTGGATTTACTTATGAAGAGTTAAATCATGCAATAAGTCATTTAAAATCGTGGATGCGTCCTAAAACAGTTTGGACACCCATGACACAATTTTGGGCTGTATCAAAAATTTATCCAAAACCTTACGGTGTTTCTTTGATTATTTCTCCTTGGAATTATCCATTTCAGTTGTTATTTGCTCCTTTAATTGGTGCAATATCATCAGGTTGTACAGCTGTATTAAAATCTTCAGAATTAGCTCCTGCAACCTCCTCCATAGCAAAAAAATTAGTAACTAAATATTTTCAGCCTGAATACGTAGCATTAGTAGAAGGTGGAGTTGAAACTAGTCAGTATTTATTACAACAAAAATGGGACGTTATATTTTTTACGGGTAGCACCCAAGTAGGAAAAATTGTTATGCAGTCTGCTGCGAACCATTTAACGCCTGTAATTTTAGAATTAGGCGGAAAAAGTCCCTGTATAGTCGATGAAACTGCCCATTTAGATTTTGCAGCGAAAAGAATTGTTTGGGGTAAATTAGTAAACGCAGGGCAAACCTGTGTTGCTCCTGATTATTTATTAGTCCATGAAAGTATTAAACAGCCATTAGTCCAAAAAATTATTGAAAATATCAAAAAATCTTATGGTGATGACCCTTCTCAAAGCCCTGATTATCCAAGAATTATTAACGAAAAGCATTTTATTAGACTTACTAATTATTTGAAAGACGGAAATATAATTTTTGGTGGGCAAACGGATATAAATCAAAAATATATTTCTCCAACTCTTTTAGAGAATGTTAGCCCAGATAGCCCAGTAATGCAGGAGGAAATTTTTGGTCCTATTTTGCCTATTATGACTTACAAAAATCTTCAAGAAGCCATTAATTTTATTAACTCAAGACCCAAACCTTTAGCTCTTTATTTATATACTAATTCCTCCGAAAATGAAAAAAGAATTTTGAATTATACGGATTCTGGTGGGGGTTGTATCAATGATTGTTTAGTGCATTTAGCTCCCCAGGATTTACCTTTTGGTGGTGTAGGTGATAGTGGAATGGGGAATTATCATGGAAAATCTTCATTTGATGCGTTTTCTCACCCTAGAGGTATCTTGAAAAAAACCAATTTATTTGATGTTCCTATTCGTTATGCTCCTTACTTAAACAAAATTAAATTATTGAAATACTTTATGAAATAATGGGAAACACCTTTGGAAAATTATTTCGTGTTACTACATTTGGAGAGTCTCACGGAAAAGGTATAGGAGTTGTGATTGATGGTTGCCCATCCAATATTGAATTAGATTTAAATTTTATTCATACAGAACTTCAAAGAAGAAAACCCGGTCAATCCAAAATTACTACTAGAAGAGAAGAAAATGAATATTTTGAAATTTTATCAGGCTTTTTTGAAGGAAAAACTACAGGTACTCCATTAACTTTTTGGATTGCCAATCAAGATTCTAAATCTAAAGATTATGAACATTTAAAAAATGCTTATAGACCTTCCCATGCAGATTTTACTTACCATCAAAAGTATCAAAATTATGATTATAGGGGAGGAGGAAGAAGTTCCGCAAGAGAAACTGCTGCAAGAGTGATTGCAGGTGCAGTAGCTAAACAAATTTTACAGAAATATAATATTCATATTTATGCTTGGGTCTCTCAAGTTGGTAAAATACAACTCCTCAAAAATTATCAAGAAATTGATTTTTCTCAAATTGAAAGCAATATTGTTCGCTGTCCAGATGATATTATTGCAAAAGCAATGGAAAATGAAATTTTGAAAGTAAAAAAATTGGGGGATACCGTTGGTGGGGTGATTAGTGCAGTGATTTTGAATGTTCCATTGGGTCTTGGAGAACCTGTTTTTGATAGACTTTCTGCGGATTTAGCTAAGGCAATGCTTTCCATTAATGCAGCAAAAGGTTTTGAATATGGTTCTGGTTTTGAGGGTGTTACAATGTATGGTAGTGAACATAATGATATTTTTTATACCGAAAATGGTAATACCAAAACAAAAACAAACTTCTCGGGAGGTATTCAGGGCGGAATAAGCAATGGAATGCCTATTTACTTTAGAGTAGCATTTAAACCTGTTGCTACTATATTAAAACCTCAAAAAAGTATTAATCATCAAGGAAATGAGATTGTTTTAGAGGGTTGGGGAAGGCATGATCCTTGCGTAGTTCCCAGAGCTGTTCCTATTGTAGAAGCTATGGCAGCTATTACTATATTAGACCATCTTTTACGATGGAAAAGTTTTATTTTGTAAAAAATTTTGTTTTTTCTTATTCAGAAGTACCACCTGCAAATTATTAATTAAAATTGGCAAAATAAAATTAAGAACATAAATTTGTAAATTAAAATTGCACTTTATGTATCCTATATTATTATCTGTTACAGCTGGTTTGATATTATTTCTTTATGCGATAGCATCATTATCTAAAGTATTACACCAAGCAGTAGAAGAAAAAGCCAAAAAATGGCTTCTCAAAATGACATCTAATATTTTCTGGAGTATTTTATCAGGAACTTTTATAACTATTTTGTTAGATTCTTCCTCTGCGGTGATAATTATCACGATTATTTTTGTCAATGCTAAGTTATTAACCTTTAGGCAATCTATGGGAATTGTTTTAGGTGCTAATATTGGTACGACTATAAGCAGTCAAATTATTGCATTAGATATAAGTAAGTTTTCACCTATTTTGTTGTTAATCGGTTTTTTTATTAGTTTTTTTTCAGGACATGAAAAAATAAAAAAAGCTAGTCAAGCGTTATTTTATTTCGGTTTATTGTTTTTTGGATTGTATACAATAGAAGAAGCCGTTGAACCCTTAAAAACTCACCCTGAAATTTTTGAGTACATGAAAAAAACCGAACAACCGTTATGGGGTGCTTTTATTGGAATGATGGTTACATTGGTAATTCAATCTTCTTCCGCAACAGTGGGAATGTCAATAGTTATGGCAAAGAAAGGTTTATTAAGTTTAACAGGTGGTATAGCCATAATGATTGGTTCAGAATTAGGTACTTGTTCTGACACTTTATTAGCAACGATTAATGGTTCAAAGCAGGCTATAAAAACAGGCATTTTCCATTTAATTTTTAACCTACTTTCCATTATTATGGGACTAATATTTTTTTATCCATTTGTATCATTTATAGAATGGATAAGCAAAGGACAACAATTGGAAAAAGCCGTGGCAAATGCTCATGTTTTTTTTAATTTAATCGGTGTACTTTTGTTTGTATGGTTTATACCTTGGTTTCAAAAAATATTAGATAACATTTTTCCAGATAAATCACAAGATTTTTGATATTTTTAAGTTGTTTAACTAAAAAAAAATGAATTTGATTTTTTTAACAATTTACATTCTTGAAATTTGCATTATATTTGCGATATGAATATAAAAGTATGAATTGTATGAAAAAATACTTATCCAATTATCAAGCAAAATTTAGCTGGCTATTATTAGCTGTTCTTAGTTTGAGTATAAACATAAATGCTCAAGAAAACAAAAATGTAAAATTTATTGAAACTGTTCACGATTTCGGTGATTTAAAAGAAGAAGTGGGTCAAGCTACTTATGAATTTAAGTTTAAGAACGCAGGTTCAGTACCATTAAAATTAACAGATGTAAAAGCTTCATGTGGTTGTACTACTCCTGATTGGACTAAAGATGACGTGGCTCCTGGGAAAGAGGGTAACATCAAGGCTACTTATAACACTACCAACCGTCCTGGTCCATTTACCAAAACTATTACCGTAAAGGCGCAGCCTGATAATGGTCAAGAAGAGGTTCATGTTTTAACTATTAAAGGAAATGTAATTCCAAGACCCAAAGGAATTCAAGACTGGTATCCAACGGTTCTAGGAAGTATTCGTGCAACTTCTAATCATATTGCATTCGGTAAAATTTACAATGATGAGAAAAAAGAACAAAAATTAATTTTTTACAATGAAGGTGATAAACCTGTTCAAATTCAAGGTTATGATTTACCTGCCCATATTAATGCTACTTCCGATAAAAAAACTATCAATCCAAAAGATTCTATAACTATTGTTGTCAATTTTGATGCGAATAAAATTGATGATTGGGGATTTTTACATACTCAAATCAAAATTAAAACTGATGATTCCAATACTCCAGAAAAAGTAATTTATATTTCAGCAGATAGACAAGAAAATTTTGATAAACTCACACAAGAACAAAAAGATAACGGTCCAAGAATCACTTTTGATAAAGTAACTCACGATTTTGGTAACATAAAAGCCGGTAAAAAAGTGGATACTGAATATGTATTCAAAAATACAGGTAAATCAGAACTTATAATTAGAAAAACCAAAGCTTCATGTGGTTGCACAGCAACTCAACCTGAGAAGTCTAAATTAAAACCTGGAGAGTCTTCTAAAATCAAAGTAACTTATGATTCTACGGGTAAAAAAGGAAATGAAAACAAAACAATTACTGTAGTTTCTAATGACCCCACCAATCCTTCCATTGTATTAACTATAAAAGGTATTGTTGAAGAGGAAGGTCAGCAACAACCACAAAAATAATAATCCACAAACTAAAAAATAATATCAATAAATAAATTTTTTTGTTGGTTTTTAACTGCTCAAAAATATTTTGGGCAGTTTTTATTTTTAATTTAAAAAGTTTTTAATTTTGTAATATTCTTAAATAAATGGAAGATAAACCCAAAATACAAGGTATTGTTAAAAATCCATGTAAACAGTGTGGTGGTGAGGCTATTTATAGTGCAAAAAAACAAAAATTAGTTTGTGGATTTTGTGGTGCTGAGGAATCTCTTATTTTAGAGAATGATAAAATTATTGAAAAATCCTATCATGATAATATCCTTTCTGATAGTCATGATACGGGCATGGGAAAAGAGCATAAAAATTTTCATTGTAAATCTTGCGGTTCTGTAACTATGGTGGACATCACAACCGTGGTTATCAATTGCCCTTTTTGTGGGTCTAGTCAAGTTAATGAAGAAGCTTATACAAAAACCATCATTAAACCAGAAGGAATAATACCCTTTACCATTGAAAAAAATGTTGCTTACCAAACTTTCAAAGAATGGATTGGAACCGGTTGGTTTAGACCCAATAGTCTAAAAAATGTAACAACTTTAGAAAAAATACACGGTGTATATGTTCCATTTTGGACTTATGATGCTATGACTGAATCCACTTGGTGGGCTGAAGCTGGTTATTATTACTATGAAACAGAATACTATACAGATGAAAATGGCAATACTCAAACCCGCCAAGTTCAAAAAATAAGATGGATTCCTGTTTCAGGTAATTATGATGAATTTTTTGATGATGTTACAGTTATTGGTTCTAAAGGAATCTCCCAGAGTAGAGTTCAACAAATATACCCTTATGATTTTGCTAAACTTATTAACTACGATCCTAGATTATTAATTGGTTGGGAGTCTGAATTATATGGAATTGACGTCCATAAAGGTTTTGAAGTTGCAGATAAAATTATGGATGATTTTATTTATCAAGCCTGTGCAAGACAAATTCCCGGTGATACATACCGATTTTTACAAGTAAATACTCATAAATTTAACATAACCTACAAGCATTTACTTTTACCAGTTTGGATAGCTGCATATCGTTTTAATGGAAAAGTTTATCAAGTAATTGTGAATGGACAAACTGGAAAAATATCAGGAGAAAAACCATTATCATGGACTAAAATTATTATTTTTATTTTGTTTATAGTTTTGGTAATTTCATTAATTATAAAATTTAAAAATTCTTAGTGGATATACCCATAATTCCAAAGGAACAATTGCTTTTAGCTTATCAAAATGGAATTTTTCCAATGTCAGAATCTCGTCATGATACCCATTTTCATTGGTATGAACCACGTTGGAGAGGAATTATACCCATTCACGAATTTAAAATTTCTAAAAACGTTTTAAAATGGATTCGAAATAAACCTCATACCTGTAAAATTGATACTGCTTTTAGAGAAGTTATAATAGCTTGTGCTGATAGAGATGAAACATGGATTTCTGATTTAATCATAGAATCTTATTGTAATTTATTTGAGCATGGTTATGCCCATTCTGTTGAAATTTGGGTAGGTGATGAACTTATGGGTGGTTTATATGGCGTGCATTACCAATCTGCTTTTTTTGGGGAAACCATGTTCAAACGAAAATCTGAAATGGATAAAGTCGCTTTATATTATTGTTGGAAAATTCTAAAAAACAATGGTTTTACCCTTTGGGATACTCAATTTTGGACGGAACATCTTGCACAATTTGGATGTATTGAAATTCCTAGAAAACTATATTTGAATTACCTCCAAGATTCTATGAAATATTCCTGTAACTTTCAATTATCATGAATTTTAAATTTCTACCTACTAATATAAGTTTTTTTTTTCTCATATTTTTAATCAATTACCTGTTATTTTCCCAGAAGAAGCAGAACTTACAAAAGATTGGAATTTGAAAAGAAAAAAAGAATTTATTTGGGGCAGATATTCTATACGCCAAGCCATATTGAATCTAAATGAAGAGCCATTTCCAGTTTTAGTTGGCAAAAATCGTGAACCATTATGGAATGAAAAAATTATTGGTTCTTTAAGCCATACTGACAGTTTTGTTATATCTATTGTTGGCTATAAAACTGATTATCAATCTCTTGGAATTGATATAGAAAACACGCAAACAATGGAAATAGACCTTTTACCTTCAATTCTTACGGATTATGAATTAAAAAAAATTTCTATTTATTCTGAAAAAGATAAATTGTTAAAAACCACTCAAATTTTTAGTATAAAGGAAGCATTTTATAAATATCAATTTCCAATAAGTCAATGTTATGTAGATTTTTTAGATGCAGTTGTTGAGAAAGATAATTACAATTCTCAAGTATTTTATTTGCAGGTAATCAATCCACCTAACGATTTAGAATTTTGGAAAAAAACTTTTGTTCTTTATTCAGAATTATGGGAAAACCATGTTATTTCCTATATTTTTTAGATTAATCAAAAATTAAACTTAATTCAATCAAAGCTATAAACTATAAAAGCAGTAAACCTGACCTAAACAAAATAAAGAAAGTATTCTAAATTTATAAAAAAAATTAGCAAGGCAAAGCAATTTGAATGACTTCGTCCATATTTTTTACAAAATGAAATTGAACATTTTTGAGTTGATAATTAGGGATTTCTGTTACATCTTTTTGGTTAGAATAAGGTAAAATAATAGTATTTACACCCGCACGAACAGCAGCCAATACTTTTTCTTTAATTCCTCCAACCGGTAACACTTGACCTCTTAAAGAAATTTCACCACTCATTGCTAAATGGCTTTTTACTGGTTTTTGAGTAAACAATGAAACCATTGCTGTAAACATGGTAACACCTGCAGAAGGACCATCTTTAGGTACTGCACCTGCGGGAATGTGTAAATGAACATCATGTTCTTTAAAATAAGTTTGAGAAATATTCCATTTTTGTTTATTGGCTTTGATATAAGTATATGCCAAATTGGCAGATTCTTTCATTACATCTCCTAATTGACCCGATAAAGTGATTTTACCAGTGCCTTCAAACATTGCCGTTTCAATTGTTAAAGTTTCGCCACCAACACTTGTCCAAGCTAAACCCGTTGCAACACCAGGAATTTGATGTAAATCAAGGTCTTCATTATCAAATTTTTCAATTCCTAAATATTCTAAAATTTTTTGTTTATTAATTAGAACTTTCTTGTTATTTCCATCAACAACCTCTTTGGCAGCTCCTCTACAAACTGCGGCAATCATTTGAGTAAGTTTTCTAACACCAGATTCTCTTGTGTAATGTTGAATTAAAAATTCAATAGCTTCATCTTCAAAAGCAACCATTTTTTTATTTAGTCCATGCTCTTTAATTTGATTAGGTATTAAGTGCCTTTTAGCAATTTCTATTTTCTCTTCAAATGAATAACCATTAACTTCAATAATTTCCATTCTATCTCTTAAAGCAGGGTGCAAAGTATCTAAAGAATTAGCAGTAGCAATAAACATTACAGAAGATAAATCATAATCAACTTCTAAAAAATGGTCATTAAAAGTATTATTTTGTTCAGGATCTAGAACTTCTAGAAGAGCAGAGGAAGGGTCTCCTTTCCAATCTTGCCCAATTTTGTCAACTTCATCTAAAACAATAACGGGGTTACCTTTTTTTACTTTCCTTAAAGTTTGAATAATTTTTCCGGGCATTGCCCCGATATAAGTTCTTCTATGACCTCTAATTTCTGCTTCATCGCGTACTCCTCCCAAAGATATTCTTGCATATTTTCTTTTGATAGCTTTTGCAATAGATTTACCTAACGAAGTTTTTCCTACTCCCGGAGGTCCATATAAACATAAAATAGGAGATTTTAAGTCTTTTTTAAGTTTTATTACTGCCAAATATTCAATAATTCTTTTTTTAACTTTTTCTAATCCATAATGCTCTTTATCTAAAAGTTCTTGTGCTTTTGCTAAATCGATTTGGTCTTTTGTAAAATCATTCCAAGGCAAATCTGTAAGCCATTCTAAATAATTTATGATTACTGAATATTCAGGAGCATTTGGATTCGTTCTATAAAGCTTATTAATCTCTCTATCAAATACTTCCTGTACTTCTTTTGACCACTTTTTTTTCTTTGCTTTAGCTTTTAGTTCGTTGATTTCATCATCAATTTCAGTATCGCTTAGCTCTTCTTGAATGGTTTTTAATTGATGACGTAAAAAAAATTCTCTTTGTTGTTTATCTAAATCAAATTTAATTTTATTTTGTATTTCTTCAGAAATTTCTAAAACTTTAAGTTCTTTTCGTAGGTAATGTAGAACAAAATTGGCTTTTTCTTCAATATTAATTTCATCAAAAATAGCAAATTTATCTGAAATTTGAATATTCAAATTGGTTAAAATAAAATTACAAAGAATATCTAAATCATTGATATTATGAAACGGAATTAATGCATCTTTGGGTAAATTGGGAATCATTTCAGCTACTTTAATAGCTTCATTTCTTAATGAAACTATCAAGGCTTTACTAACATCTTGTGGGGGATAAAGAGAAGGTTGAGAATTGGTTGCGATGATTCTAAAATAGGGTTCAAAAGATATAAAATCTATAATATCAATTTTTTGGTGAGCTTTTAAAATTGCAGTAATGGAACCATCAGGCATTTTTAAAATTCTTTGAATCACTGCAATGACACCTTTTAAAAAAATATCTTTAGGTGTGGGTTCATCTATTTCAGCATCTTTTTGAGTTGCAACTGCTAAAATTTTGTGGGAAGTTTTGCTTACTTCTTCTATAAGTTGAATAGATTTTGCTCTTGCTACATTTATGGGTATAGTTATGCCGGGCATTAATAAAGTATTTCTTAATACTAATAATGGTAAAGAATCATTCCATTCTATGGGCTTAACTTGATTTTCTTCAAATCCGATTGCGTCAATTTCAAACATAGTTTTGGACAAATTGTCAGGGTTAATTGTAAATGTATAAATAGTCAAATTGTGTGCCATACTAATTAAATATTAGTTCGTGTCCCTTTTCTAGACGCTCATGCTTCAATATCTTACATCATCTTGTAAATATTTAAAAAAAAATTAGTATTTTTGCAACTATGCCAAGACAAAACCGAATAAAAAAATTCCTCAATCAAAAACATAAACTGATGCTTATGCATGCAGATACCTATGAACACAAAAAATCTTATCAATTAACTAATAAAAAATTAATACTGGGAATTATTTTATTAACAATTGCTTATTTTTTATTAAGCTATTTATTAATTTCATTTACACCTCTTAAAAATACTATTCCTGGAACCTCAGACCCTATTGCAGAAAAAAAACATTCTGAATTAGTTAGGCAGCTCAATGAAATGAAAATTATTGTTAGTAAGCAAGATTCTTTTATTCATTCTATTCAAAAAATGAGTGGTTTTGTTTCATTAGATACTTCAAAAATTCAGAAAGAAGAAAGAGTTACTTATTTACCAAAAGATTATCTAAAAAAAGTTGAACAAGAGCAGCCTAATCACTCTCATGAAGATCATGAAGACGAAAAATTATCAAAAAATATAGTAGTAAAAGGAAAATCGTTGGTTTTGTTTCCTCCTATTAATGGAGTTTTAACCAATAAATTTGATATTTTGGATCATGCAGGAATTGATTTAGGCTCCAAACTGAATGAACCTGTAAAGTCTGTTGCTGAAGGTTATATAATTTTTTCAGAATTTTCTACCGATAACGGTTTTGTGATTGCAGTTACTCATGATGAAAATGTGGTTTCCATATATAAGCATAATTCTAAAATTTTAAAAAAAGTAGGCTCTTTTGTCAAGGCTGGCGAACCTATAGCAGTCGTAGGTAATACGGGAGAAAATTCTACAGGACCTCATCTACATTTTGAACTTTGGTTAAATGGAAAACCTGTGAATCCTTTGGATTATTTCTCTTACATTGAAAAATAATAGTATAAGCTTAACAAATGTTTGATTTTCCTAAAAACATCAAAGCCGTTCATTTTTTTAAACGGCTTTTTTATCTTATAATTGCAAAAAAATAATTCTAATTTTTTGCTTTAATCATAGCAATGATAACATCATCATTTTGTTCATTAAAGAAACCTTTCCAGTCTTGAAGCCTTTTAAAAAACATCTGAGCTTGTTTTTTTAAGGAAGGGTTAGGACTTATTTGATTAATCATTTCCTTAAATGCAGTTTTTCCAAATTTTTGATGCCCATCGTGTCCACCCAATTGAGTTTCAAAACCATCAGAACATAAATAAAAAGTATCATTAGGTTGTAACTGGAAAGTATGTAATTCAAAATTATCTTGACCGTAATAATTTTTACCACCAATAGATTTTTTAGAACCGGGTATTTCTTTTAGTCCTTCTTGATTTACTAAATAAATGGGTCGCATAGATGAGGCTATGGAAACTTTATCATTTTCAATTAAAACAGCATAACCCTCCAAAGCATCTAATACGGTTCTATCAGTATCTTCATTTTGGTGTAGTGTCTCTCTAATTTTTTTATCTAATTCAGAAAGTAAAATATCAGGTAAAATCACCATTTTTTCTTTTACTAATTGTTCAAGAGCATTAATAGCAATTAAAGTCATAAACGAACCCGATACCCCATGCCCTGTTGCGTCTCCTACAAAAAATATAGTTCTATTATGAACTTTTGCTCCCCAATAAAAATCTCCACTTACTGCTTCTTTGGGTTGAAATAAAATTTCACATTCAAAATTTGATGGGAAAATATTGTCAATTTCTTGAATTGAGGGAATTATAGCTCTTTGAATTCTTTGAGCATAATTTAAAGAAGTTTGAATTTCTAATTCTGTGTCTTCTAATTTTTTTTCAAGGGCTTTTTGAGCTAATGCTAAATGAGAATTTAATTCTTCTACTTTTTTTTCTGTGCTATTGAGCAATTCTGATAATTCTTTTTCAGCGGTAATATCAAAACGAACAGAAATATATTTTATTGGAACTCCTTTATTGTCCAATATAGGGGTGATTGTAGCATGTACCCAGTAAGCACTACCATCTTTTGCTTTATTTTTAACAACACCTTTCCAAACTTTACCTGCTGTAATTGTTTTCCATAATTCTTCAAATGCTGATGCTGGCATATCCGGATGCCTAATAATTCTATGGTTTTTACCAATTAATTCTTCCCTTGAATATTTAGAAATTCTACAAAAAGTATCATTTACATAAGTAATGGTTCCTCTAATGTCGGTAATTGAAACAATGGCAGCGTTATTTAATGCTAAAAATTGAGTTTCTAACTCTTTTTGAACTTCCATTAATTGCTCATTGGTGATATTGAGTTCTTCATTCAACTGAAGGGTTTCTTCCTCTTGTGCTCTTAATTCTTCTAGTTTAATTTGGAGCTCTTGTTGAAGTTTAATTTGGTCGGTAATATCAAATCTTACAGCAACATATTTTTTGGGTACACCGTTTTCATCAACAACAGGAACGATAGTAGATTTCACCCAATAAAAATCACCATTCTTCTTTTTATTACAAATTACACCTTTCCAAACTTTTCCAGAAGATATAGTTTCCCATAATTCTTCAAAAATATCGTCAGGTTGAGTTCCTGATTTTAATATTCTATGATTTTTACCTATGAGTTCTTCTAATGAGTAACCAGAAATTTGAACAAAAGTATCATTAGCAAATGTAATATTTCCGCGAATATCGGTTTCTGAAACAATAGCACCTTCATGTAACGCTTTTAATTGACCTTCCAACTCATTTTGTAAAAATGCTATCATAGCTTTGTCAGCAGATTTTCCCAATAATTTTTCTAAAATAGCCATTTAACTATTATTTTTCTGCAAAGTTATCTTTTATTTTTGTCTTTTGCAACTTATAACTTAAAATACATGATTATACCTAATAATTTTTTTATTAAAAAACGATTTTTGTAAACTCTATTTTATTTTGCAAAGTTTTTAAAACTTATTAATTTTGTGTAAAAAAAGATATGCAAGAAATCACGGTTTTAGAACTCAAAAGAAAATTAGATGAGAATCAAGAAGTTGTTTTGGTGGATGTTAGAGAGTTAGAAGAAAGAGTTGTATCTCATATAGGGGGTTTTCATATTCCTTTATCAAATTTGCCTAGTAAAATTTGGGATTTGGAAGAATATAAAGAAGCAGAAATTGTAGTTTACTGTCGTTCAGGAGCAAGAAGTGCTAATGCAGTAGCTTTCTTTTTACAGATGGGTTATCAAAATGTTTCAAATCTAAAAGGGGGTATGAAAGCATGGAAAAATGAAGTAGATAATAGTATTGAGGTAGCTTAAATTGAAATGGCTTATCAAAGACCTATTATAAGAGTACAAAAATTACATGAACACATAGGGCATAAGGCACCTGTTTTTGGTTTATGTAATGATGATAATGGTAACTTTTATAGTGCATCAGGTGATGGTTTAGTTGCGAAATGGGATTCCCAGTCTTTAAGTGATGCAAAAGCATTATTTCAAAGTAATGTACCATTTTATAGTATAGGTCTCATTCATAATCAGATTTTAGCTTGTGGAAGTTCCGTTGGAATGGTTTATTTTTATGATTTAATGAATAAAGCTTTTATAAAAAGTGTAATCGCCCATCAAAAAAGTATTTTTCAAATTTTAGAGCTTGACCCACAATTTTTTGTAACTATTGGTGGAGATGGAACCCTGAATATTTGGAACTCTGAAAATTTATCTCTTGTTTTTCAATTTAAAATCAGTTCGGAGAGTTTAAGAACTGCATATTTTCATCAAGAACATCAATGGTTAATTTTAGGTAGTTCTGACTCAAAAATTCGTGTATTTGAATTAAAATCCTTAAAATTAAAATTATTAAAAGAATGGAAGGCTCATGAACCTTCTGTATTTAGTTTAAATTTAACAAAAAATTATCCTTATTTAATTTCTACAGGTAGAGATGCAAGTATTAGAGTTTGGAATTATGAAAACAATTTTGAGTTAATCCATGAAATTCCTGCTCATATTCAAACGATTAATCACTTAGCCTTAAGTCCTGATGAATTTTACATGATTTCAGCTAGTATGGACAAACTTATAAAGCTTTGGGATATTAAAAATGATTTTAAGCTCATTAAAGTGATTGATAAAAACCGCAATGACTCTCATACAGCTTCTGTTAACCATTTACTTTGGTTAAAATATAACGACTCTATTATTTCCTGCAGTGATGACAAAAAAATTATTCAATGGGCTATAGATATTGACCCTCAACAAAAAGAATAACAAAGCAAAATTTATAGTTTATCATTTACAAAATCCCAAAAACTACCTCAAAAGCCTCCATTCTTATGTTCAATAGAGTATCAAGAATCTTACTTCACTAAACTACCATCATTCGGTTCACCATCTGGACAAATTAAATGTAATTTACCTTCTGAATCTTCTGCTGTTAGCAACATACCTTCTGAAAGAATACCTCTTAATTTTCTTGGCTCTAAATTAGCAACAAAAACTACTTTTTTATTTACTAAATCTTGAGGATTAAAATGTTGAGCAATACCGCTTACAATGGTTCTTTCTTTTATACCATCATGGATAGTTAATTGTAATAGTTTATCCGCTTTTGGAACTTTTACAGCTTTTAAAATAGTACCTATTCGCAAATCTATTTTATCAAAATCCTCATAGAGAATTGAATTTTTAAATTCTTTAACCATAATAGATTTTTCTAAGGGTTGATGTAATTTTTGTATTTGATTTTCAATAACTTCATCAGGAATTTTTTCAAATAAAATAAGAGGTTCTCCCGTTAAGTGACCAGAAGGTAGGATTTCAAAAATAAGATTTTCATACCAAAATTTTTCAAAATCATAGGAAGGAAGATTTAAAATTTTTTGTAATTTTAAAAAAGTTTCAGGGAGAAAAGGTTGGGAGGCTATTGCAAGACAAGCAGTAATTTGAGAAGAAACATACAAAGTAGTTTGAGTAAGATTTACATCGGTTTTGATAGTTTTCCATGGCTCTTTATCCATCAAATATTTGTTACCTATACGAGCAATTTTTAACATTTCTGCTAAAGCATCTCTGAAACGATAATTTTCAATAAAATGACCCATTTCCTGAACGGCTTTTTTACAATCCTCTAATGCTTGAATATCAATAGATTGTAGTTCATTAGATGGCGGAACATGACCTTGATAATATTTATGTAAAAGGGTAGTAACACGATTGACAAAATTTCCATAAATATCAGCTAATTCACTATCATTACGCTGTTGAAATTCCTTCCAAGTAAAATCATTATCTTTATTTTCAGGAAGGGTAGCAGTTAAAACATAACGTAAAACATCAATTTTATCAGGAAAATCTTGAATATATTCATGCACCCAAACTGCCCAATTTCGGGAAGTAGATAATTTTTTTCCTTCTAAATTCAAAAATTCATTAGCTGGGACTTGGTCTGGTAATATATAATCACCATGAGCCATGAGCATAATAGGAAAAATAATGCAATGAAAAACAATATTATCTTTTCCAATAAAATGCACTAATTGGGTCTCAGAGTCCTGCCAATATTTTTTCCAGTCATTAGGTAATAGGGCTTTGGTAGCAGAAATATAACCTAAAGGAGCATCAAACCAAACATATAAAACTTTACCTTGTGCATCTTTAAGAGGTACAGGAATGCCCCAATCCAAATCTCTTGTAATAGCACGAGGTTGCAAGCCATCATTTAACCACGATTTACATTGCCCATATACATTATTTTTCCAATCTTGGTGGCTTTTAATATATTGCGTAATTTTCTCTTGAAACTCATTTAGCGGTAAATACCAATGTTTAGTAGGTAATTTTACAGGAGTTGAGTTACTCAAAGAAGATTTGGGATTTATCAAATCATCAGGACTTAAAGAAGTACCACATTTTTCGCATTGGTCTCCATAAGCATTTTCATAACCGCACTTAGGGCATGTCCCAACGATGTACCTATCTGCTAAAAAAATTTGATTTTCGTTATCAAAATATTGATAGGTGATTTTTTCAGTAAAAATTTGATTTTCATAAAGTTTTTTAAAAAATTCTTGAGCCGTTTGGTGATGCAATTCGGAAGATGTACGGTGATAAATATCAAAATCAATGTGCATTTTTTG
>CALLMJ010000025.1 GCA_938006875.1 uncultured Bacteroidia bacterium | reverse complement strand
TTTTTTGATTAAAGGTCATTTTTTAGATAAATTTGCCATTTCCATGCGGTTTCCATCATTTGATTAACATCATACTTAGGAACCCAGTTTAATAAATCTTTAGCTTTTTGAGGATTAGAATAAATTTGTGCGACGTCTCCTTCTCTTCGTTCAGCTAATATATAATTTAATTTTTCTCCTGTTACCTTAATAAAAGAATGGATCATTTCTAAAACTGTTACACCAGAACCTGTACCGAGATTTATAATATCAAATAATTCATGATTTTTTTTCTCAAACAAATAAATAAGAGCTTTAATATGAGCATCAGCGATATCATTTACATGCACGTAATCACGAATACAAGAGCCATCACGAGTTGGATAATCAGAACCAAAAACCTTGACGGGAGGTAAATTTCCAATAGCACTACCAGTAATTACAGGAACTAAATTGGTAGGAGTGTTTCTTGGATCTTCTCCTAATAAGCCAGATGGATCAGCACCAACAGGATTAAAGTAACGTAAAGCAATAGTATTAACTTTGGATTGATTTGCCCAGAAAACAAGCATTTCTTCACCTATTTTCTTGGTATGAGCATAAGGGCATTTTACTTCACTTAAAGGTGTATTTTCATCAACTGGTAAATTTTGTACTTCACCATAAACTGAGCATGAAGAACTAAATATCAAATTTTTAATATAGTATAATTCACAACATTTCATGATATTCAGTTGGCTATTCAAATTATTATCATAATACCAATGAGGTTTTGCAACAGATTCTGGTACAGATTTTAAAGCTGCAAAATGTATAATCCCATCAATTTTATGATTTTCAAAGACTTCCTTTAAATTTTCTAAATCTCTCAAATCTATTTGATAGTTAATAATTTCTTTTCCAGATATTTTTTTTATCCGTTGAAAAGTTTTGGAGGATGAATTTAAAAAATTATCAACGCTAATAATTTCAAAATCTGTATTACGTATAAGTTCTAAAATGGTTATGGAACCAATATAACCAGCTCCTCCTGTTACTAAAATTGTTTTTTTCATGCCATTTGTGATTTTACTATTTCAATAACTTTTTTCATGCCTACTTCTAAAGGAGTTTCGCGATTTAGAATGGCTTGCATTTTAGTAGTATCCGGTTGGCGGCGGGTCATATCTCCTTCTTTTAAGGGTGGTAAATGAATAATTTGAGATTTTGAACTCGTCATTTGAATTACTTTTCGGGCTAATTCAATAATAGGAATTTCATGTCTATTTCCAACATTAAAAATTTCGTTGATACCTATATTTTTTTCTAGTAAGAGGTTTGTAAAATCAACATTATCATCAATATAACAAAAAGTACGAGTTTGTTTACCGTCACCATAGATGGTAATGGGCTCGTTTTTTAGAGCGGCTCTTATAAATTTAGACATTACAAAATCTGTACTTTGCTTTGGACCATAAGTATTGAAAAATCTTAATATAGTATAATTAAGCCCGTGCTCTTGGTAATACGATTTACAAAAACATTCTCCTATATTTTTAACAACTGCATAAGGTAACCGAGCATTCAAAGGAGTAGTTTCTTCATTTTGAGGAAATTCAACGGGTTCACCATAAACTTCAGATGAAGAAGAAAAGAAAATTCTTTTTACTCCTGTGTTTTTGGATAACATAAAAATGTTTTCAAAACCTTTAATATCATCTAAAACGCTAATAGGATTATCAATAGTTCTTTTAACACCCACAACTGCTGCATAATGAAAAACTATATCAAAAGATTTTGATTGCATAATAGAAGCCATTTCATGAAAATCATTTGCATCAGCTTTAATAAATTGGACGTTAGGCTTTCTGGGTACATTGTTTATATTGCCCGTTAATAAATTATCTACCAAAACTAATTCATAATTAGTATTTTGAGAAAGTTTATCAGCGATAGAACTTGGGATAAAACCAGCACCTCCGGTAATTAAAATTTTGGTTTTAGACATAAAAAAATTGTTGCAAAGTTAAATAAATTAGTAAAAAAGCCAAAATTATTTCAAAAAGCTATCTAAATCTAATCCAAATTTTAAAGCGGTTTGTTTGGCTAAATCATAACCTGCATCTGCATGCCTAAATACACCCATAGCAGGGTCATTATCTAAGACTCTATCTAGACGTTCAGCGGCATCTTCAGAACCATCTGCTACAATCACTTGCCCTGCATGAATAGAATATCCCATTCCTACTCCACCACCATGATGTAAAGAAACCCAAGAGGCACCTCCTGCAATATTCACCATAGCATTTAAAACGGCCCAATCCGCAATAGCATCAGAACCATCTAACATTGCTTCTGTTTCTCTATTGGGTGAAGCCACAGAACCGGTATCCAAATGGTCTCTTCCTATTACAATAGGAGCTTTTAAAATACCGTTTTTTACCATTTCATTGAATTTTAATCCTGCTAATCTTCTTTCACCCATGCCTAACCAACAAATTCTTGCGGGTAATCCTTGAAAAGCAATTCTATCTTGAGCCATTTTAATCCAACGATGTAAAGCTTGATTTTCAGGAAACAATTCTAAAATGGCTTGGTCAGTTTTGTAAATATCTTGAGGGTCTCCGGATAAAGCAACCCATCGGAAAGGTCCTTTTCCTTCACAAAATAAAGGTCTAATATAAGCAGGAACAAATCCTGGAAAATCAAAAGCATTTTTTACGCCTTTTGTTAATGCTTGACCACGAATATTATTTCCATAATCAAAGGTAATGGCACCACGTCTTTGTAATTCTAACATTAATTCTACGTGTCTTGCCATAGTTCTCAAAGAAAGCTCTATATAGTTTTTGGGGTCTACTTCACGAAGTAATTTGGCTTCTTGTACGGTCATGTTACCTGGAAAATAACCATTTAATGGGTCATGAGCGGAAGTTTGGTCAGTTAAAGTATCAGGAGTGATATTTCTATCAATCAAACGGTCTAATAAATCAACAGCATTACAAACTACACCGATAGAGATAGCTTTTTGGTCTTCTTTAGCTTTTAAAGCAAAATCAATGGCTTGGTCTATATCGTAGAATAGAAAGTCAATATATTTAGTTTGTAATCTTTTTTGGATTCTCCATTCTTCCATTTCAGCAGCTAAACAAACTCCTTCATTCATAGTAATAGCAAGAGGTTGAGCTCCACCCATGCCCCCTAAACCCGCTGTTACATTTAATTTTCCTTTTAAAGAAGCATTTTCACCGAAATGCTTTTTGGCTAATGCTGCATAGGTTTCATAGGTACCTTGTACAATTCCTTGTGAACCAATATAAATCCATGACCCTGCTGTCATTTGTCCATACATGATTAAACCTTTTTTATCTAATTCATGGAAATGGTCCCAGTTTGCCCAGTTGGGTACCAACATAGAATTGGAAATCAATACTCTTGGAGCGTGTTTATGGGATTTTATTACTCCCACAGGCTTACCAGATTGTATTAATAAAGTTTGATTTTCCTCTAATTTGGGTAAAATTTTTAAGATGAGTTCTAATGCTTCAAAATTTCTGGCAGCTTTTCCAATTCCACCATAAACAATCAGTTCTTCAGGTTTTTCGGCAACATCTGGGTCTAAATTATTTAAAAGCATACGGTATGCAGCTTCTGTAATCCAATTTTTACAGGTTAGTTGAGTTCCCGTAGGAGTTTTTGGTATTTGAAATTTAATATCTTGCATATATCTTATAAATTTTTATCTTCGTATTTAGAGGGGCACTTCATTAAAATTTTACTTGCCCAGAATGTATCTGATTGAAATTTTCCAATTACTACAATTTTATCAGCTTGTTCAAAATTAACAGGTTTAGGGTCAGGGTAAATCACAAATGCTTCATTCCCTAAAGTATCTCTCAAAAAAAAGGAAAATTCATCTTTTTGAGAATCATAATGAGTTTGTTCTCTCTTTACCCATTCTGCTACAATATGTACTTCTTCACCAGAATTTTTTGCAGTTTTAAAATCTGTATAAATGCTTGTATTCGAAGCAAAATTAAACATTAAAATTACCATGAATATCGCTGTTACTATAATTAAAATTAGGGTTCTATTGTTCATAATGACAAGTTTTTATAAACTACAAAAATAAAGTAAATTAAATTCCTATGAAAAGTTTATAAAAAAATTTCTGATTGGTCAATTAGAACAAAATCATTCTTAATTTTAAAAATCTTTTATTTAGCTAACATTCTTCTTTTGATGAGATAATCCAAAAGAACTTTGTCATAAGACTTAGTTATATCCACAGAAACCAAATCAATTTTAAATTCTCTGCAATGTTGAACAAACTGGTTTCTATAATTTTGAAACAATTTTTGATATTCTTTTTGAATGTATTGAGGTTGAATTTTGAGTTCTTCTCCGGTTTCCATGTCTTTTAGAATCATAGGTTGATTAGGAAAATCTAATTGACCTTCAGTTTTTTCATCTAATAAATGGAAAATTAAAATTTCATGTTTTTGATGTCTTAGGTGTTGCAGTGCATGAAAATATTCTTGCAATTTGGAAGGGTCATCTAATAAATCAGAAATGATGATTACAAAACCTCTACGTCCAAGACGAGTAGTAATTTGATGTAATATGTTCGGAGAATTGGTTTTATGAGTAAATAAATTTTTATCTTCTAATACTTTTTCTAATGCAGTCAAATTTTTGATTAACCATGAATATTGAGATTTTGCGGGGATAAATTCTTGAATTTCATCATCAGCTAAAACTAAACCAACAGCATCACGCTGTTTAATCATTAAATGTTGCAAAGCAGCAGTTAAATAAACACCATACTCTAATTTGCTTAATCCCTCTTGTGGATAACGCATTGAGTCAGAAATATCCAAATACACATAACATTTTAAATTGGTTTCTTCTTCATAGCGTTTAGTAAACAATTTATTAGATTTTCCATAAACTTTCCAGTCAATATTTTTTAGGCTATCTCCGGGGTTATATTGTTTATGTTCAGCAAATTCCACAGAAAAACCATGATAGGGACTTTTATGAAGCCCTGTAATAAAGCCTTCAACAATTAATTTTGCAATCAATTCTAAACTGGATACTTTAGAAACGACCACAGGGTCTAAATATTTGGAAAGATTAGGTTTCATTGGGATATTATGGCAAAAGTAATAAAAAAATATAGAAATTTAGAAGTTTAAAAGAACGAATTTAAAAAAAAATTATTTTTGCAATTATGAAAACTCAAAATTTCATTTTCTTGTCTTTCATTTTGGGCATAATCTATGGATGTGGCTCTAAAGCACCCGTATTTCCTATTGAACCTAAAATAGAATTTTTATCCATTAGCAAAACCGAAATTAAAGAATTTGAAGATTTTGATATTGTAATCAAATACCAAGATGGAGATGGGGATTTAGGAAATGAAATTTCTGATAGTACGAATTATGATTTGTTTTTATTAGATAAACGTCCAGGTTTACCTACTTCATTTTATGATGGAAAAATTCGTTACAATATCCCCAATTTGACTACTGAAACCCGTAAACCTTCTATTCAAGGAACTATCAAAATTAATGTACAAGGTTTAGTACGTTTAAATTCATTTTTACCCAGAGAAAAATGCTCTTTTGGTATTTATTTAAAGGACCGTGCTGGTCATGTTAGTGATACAGTTTTTACTCCCGATTTCTTTATAATTCCTTAAAATTGAATGAACTACAAAAAAATTTTTATTTTGTTATGGCTTATAAACATGTTTATAGCTTGTAACGAAAAGAATAAAACCATTCCAAAAGATTTTGAAGAAGTTCGTAAAAAATTACCTGTCCAAGAAGGGAAAAATATACGTTACCATTATACAGAGCAAACTTTATTAAAAGCAGTTTTAGAAGCACCCTTTTTCCGTGAAGTTTTAGACACCAATAGGCATAGCATTGTTCATTTTGATAGTAGTTTTAAGATTATATTTTATAATGCCGAAGGTAAAAAAGAATCTGAGTTAACAGCCAATCGTGGAATGTATCATAATAGAAAAGGCTATGCAGAAGCAAGAGGTAATGTTATTGTAGTGAATGAAAAAAATGAAAAACTAGAAACTGAAAAACTTTTTTGGTATAAATCATTGGATAAACTTAGCACCAATGCTTTTGTAAAAATTACTCGTCAAGATGAAATTTTATTTGGTGACTCATTAGTTTCAAACACATCATTTACAAATTATAAAATTTACAAACTTAAAGGAAGGATTTCTAATCTTAAAGAATTTTAGTTTCAAGATGAAGTTTGAGTAAATAAAAATTTATGTGTATGTTTGTTGGTAATTCTCAATGAAAAATTTTTTGATTTTCATTTTAGTATTGATACCTATTTTTTTACAAGCTCAAGTCCAATCTAAAATTACTTGGCTTTCTGATTCTATTGCATTAGGGTATCCAACTCCTTTATCCTATTCTATTCGTTACCCAATTGGTTATACCATCATTTTCCCTGATTCCACCAAAGATTTTGTACCTTTTGAATTACACTCAAAAAAATATTTTCTTACACAAATTGAAGATAACTATGCAAAAGATAGTGTCATATATTATTTAACTTCTTTTCAAATTGACAGTATTCAAAAAATACAATTGCCTTATTCATACGTTTTTAGATTGGACACCACTCATTTAAAAAGTGATGTGGCTTCTATCCCTTTTCAAAGAAAAGTTTTTGATTTTTCTGATAAAACACCCTACCTAATACATACAGAACTTTATAAAGTTCCTATTGAACCTGATTATGCTTTATGGTTTGGTCTAACTTTAATTTCTTTATTTTTGATTAGCTTGGTAATTATTTTCTTTAGAAAAAAAATTATGAAATGGTTGATTTTACGAAAAATCCAGTACGAGTGGAAAACTATTCAAAATCAATTGGATTTAATATTTGAAAAATCTGATGTCAAAAATTTAATTTATGAATTGAATCAATTGTGGAAAAATTATTTAGGTGTTCAAAATTCAGTACAACCAGCCAGCTTAACTTTAAAAGAATTTCAAATATGGATTGAAAATTTTCCTTTATTAGAAAATAAGCAGTTATTTATTGAGTTATGCCAACTTGAAGACCGTATTTTTTACGCTTCAGAAAAAATTGATAAACAAATCATTTTTGAAAAAAAAGAAACATTGAAACTGGAACTTCAAAAAGTATATTTAAAAAAAAGAAAAGAAATATCAATATAAAATTGCTATTTGACTCTGAACTTAATCAAATATTTTTGTGAAGTAAATGGAAGAAAATAATCTTCTAATTTTGTTTATTTTGTATTTCAATTCAAAACTTCATGACTCTTTCTACTGAAAATATACTTTTTATTGGTTCCATACTTTTGTTTTTGAGTATTATAGCTGGAAAAACTTCTTATAAATTTGGTGTCCCTACTTTATTGTTATTTTTAACGGTTGGGATGTTAGCGGGTTCTGATGGAATTGGTGGAATTTATTTTGATAATCCCAAATTTGCTCAATTTATTGGAATAGTTTCTTTGAATTTTATTCTTTTTTCTGGTGGTTTAGAAACAAACTTAAATTCTATTAAACCGATATGGAAAAAAGGGATTGCTTTGTCTACCTTGGGTGTGTTATTCACTGCTACTTTAGTAGGTGTATTTGTGAATACTGTAACCGATTTTAATTTTTATGAAAGTATGTTATTAGGAGCAATTGTTTCTTCTACCGATGCTGCCGCTGTTTTTTCTATACTTCGTTCTAAAAATTTAACTCTTAAAAATAATATTAGACCCATTTTAGAACTTGAAAGTGGTAGTAATGACCCCATGGCTTATGTTTTGACAATTGCTTTCTTGTCTTTAATCCAATTCCCTGAAAAAAACATCTTTTCAATCATCCCATTATTTCTAAAACAAATGATTTTAGGTACAATTTTGGGTTTAGTTTGGGGGAAATTAAGTAAATGGATTATTAACAATATTCGTTTAGATTTTGAAGGTTTATACCCTGTTTTATGTATAGCTTTAATGTTTATGACTTTTTCTTCCACAGATTTTATGGGTGGAAATGGTTTCTTAGCAATTTATTTAAGTTCTGTTTATCTGGGAAATCAAGAACTAATTCATAAAAAAACCATTATCAAAATGTATGATGGGATGGCATGGCTGATGCAAATTGTTTTGTTTTTAACCTTAGGGTTACTCGTTTTTCCTTCTCAGATGGTTAATTATATAAGTATTGGAATCATGATTTCTTTATTTTTAATTTTTATTGCAAGACCATTAAGTGTTTTTTTCGCTTTATCACTTTTTAAATTAGACTGGAAAACCAAAATTTTTATAGGTTGGGTGGGATTTAGAGGTGCAGTACCTATAGTGTTTGCTACTTATCCGCTTTTAGCTGGAATAGAAAAATCCCACAGCATTTTTAATATTGTATTTTTTATTTCCGTAACATCTGTTTTAATTCAAGGCACTACGCTTGGCTTAATTGCAAAATGGTTAAAATTAGCTACTCCAGACCCCAATAAACCCTTAACCGAAATTGACCAACTTTTCTTTGATTTACCCAAACATTTACTACAAGAAATTACAGTTCAACCTCATGATTATTCTATAAACAAAAAAATTGTAGATTTGAATTTTCCAAAATCTGCTTTTATTATCATGATTAAAAGGAATGATGAATTTATACGTCCCGGTGGTTCAACAGTAATTAAAGCCAATGATGTATTGATGGTTCTTGCAGATAGTGAACAAGATTTTGATGAAGTAAGAAAATGTTTAGCTTATCCACCTTAATTATTTCATTAAAATTCCGAAACTAAATCCTCCAGTAAGAGTTAAAGGAATAGAATTGGTTCTAATAATAATATGACTATGAAAATAATCAAAACCGTCATTAATGGGTGTACCCAACCCACTTACAATTTGTTTTGTATAAAAACCATAACCCATACCCAAAAAGTAATCAAATAATAAAAAATCCGCAATTAAAATTTGTTGACCAAAACAGACATTGATGGCAGCACTATAATTATTAAAGTCAGCTTTTCTGTTTACATGTTGAGGAAAAACGCCCGGTGGGTTAGAAATAAAAACAGTTTCGGTAGTTCTTTTATAGGCTAAGGAAAGTTGTGGTTTTATGTAAGAAGTATTCAAAGGGTGCATAAGTTTCTTTTTGTTTTTATTTAACAACAAAGCAGCAACCCCAATAATTGGATTGATAGCAATCAAACCATATTTCAAAAAATCCAAATCTGTTTTTAACTTTATTGATGGCGAAACATAAAGACCGTACTGGGTAAATACTTCTCTATCAAGGCTATCATTA
Source organism: uncultured Bacteroidia bacterium (assembly GCA_938006875.1). Taxonomy (GTDB): domain Bacteria; phylum Bacteroidota; class Bacteroidia; order J057; family CALLMJ01; genus CALLMJ01. The sequence continues at coordinate 50,661 of CALLMJ010000025.1, read as the reverse complement.
CTACTACTAATTCCAATATATCCAACTTTCACTTGACCAATCATTTTGGGATTTAATAACCACTGATAACCTCCTCCCGCATGACCAAAAACAGGTGAAAAAAAATCAATCATTACCGCTTTTTGCTTTTCTAAAATAAGTTTTTCTTTATCAGTGAGTTCCTGAAATTCTTCTTCTTTATTATTTTTTTTGTTATTAAATTGAATTACAGTACCACCTTGAAGTTGGATTTTTTTGATTTGTGTAATAGGCAAAATAAATAAAGGTCCTTCGGGTTCATGAAATAGTTTGTATTTTATATCCTTTTCATTTACTTCCAAAATCTTGGATTGAATAATTTCATTGTTATTTTTAAAAATGCTATCTTGTGAATAAACTGTTAAACCGAAAAGCCCAAAGAATAACCTCAAAATAAATTTAATCATACATACAATAACTTTACAAATATACAAAATTTTAGATTTAAATTAATCTTTTAGGACAACTCGGACTTTTCCCATTCAGCATATAAATCGGGTCTTAACTTTTGGGTTTTTTCAATAGATTGGTTTAATCTCCATTCTTCAATTTTTTGATGGTCTCCGGATAATAAAATTTCAGGGACTTTTAAACCTTCAAAAATAGCAGGTCTTGTATAACAAGGAGCATCTAATAAAATATTTTGGAAGGAGTCGGATAAAGCAGAAGTTTCATCTCCAAGGACACCGGGTATTAATCTACCAATAGCATCAACCAGAATTAAAGCAGGTAGTTCCCCGCCTGATAAAACATAATCTCCAATAGAAATTTCTTTGGTGATATACTTATCTCTAATTCTTTGGTCAATTCCTTTATAATGACCAGCTATTAACAACAGATTTTGTTTTAAGGAAAGCTGATTAGCCATTTTTTGATTAAAGGTTTCACCGTCTGGAGTTAAAAAGATAATTTCGTCATAAAGAATATTTTGGCATAAGGAATTTATGGCATGAGCTAAGGGAGGAGCCGTCAAAACCATACCTGCACCGCCACCAAATGGGTAATCATCTACGCTTTTATGTTTATCTAAACTATAATCTCTTAAATTATGTACAAAAACTTCTAATAATTTTTTTTGTTGAGCTCTTTTTAAAATGCTATGATTTAATGGGCTATGCAATAAATCGGGTACACAACTTAAAATATCAATACGCATGAATTAAACATTTACGTTTTGAGTAATGGCTTGAAGCGTTAATTTCACTTTAAAAGCATCTTCAAAAAGTGCTTTTTCTTTATTTGCGGCTTCTAATTCTGGAGAAATATCTTCATTAGCAATCACATCAATATGAACCATTTGGGGAGTGCAATGAACCATTAATTTTTGTACTAAGCCACGATGCCCTTTGTCTAAATGGTCAGCTAACCTTAAAAAGGAAGCTAATTTTTTTACCATGGTTTTATGTTCAGGAGTTAAAACATTATAGTAAGGATGTTCTTTAGAAGGTAAACTTTTTCTATGATAACGAACAATATTCCCAATTAATAACAATTCATCATTAGAAAAACCTGGTAATTGGGAGTTCATAATAATATATTGCCCGTGCTTATGATGCCCAGAGCGATGTATAAAATACCCAACATCATGTAATAAAGCAGAATGAGTTAGCAACTCTTTCTCTAAATCTCCATACCAATGCAGTTCTTTGGTTTGTTCAAATAAAGATAATGCAATTTGAAGAACTTTGTTTGTATGTTGTTCAACACAATTATATTTTTTGCACAAATTGGAAACTGATTTATCTCTTAAAGATTTTTCATTTGCGGAGGAAGCCCCTATTCCATGAACTTTTGAACCCAAATGAGTATAAAAAATGCCATCTTTTAATGCGTAATTAGAAACAATAAATTGTTCAATATTCAAATGTTTTTGTACAGTAGCAATCAACAAAGCGGCAACATTGATTAAATCTACTCTTTGTTTATCCATACCTTGAATTTGTAATCTTTGTTCTCGATTAGAATTTATTAATAGTTGGAAAACATTAGAAAATTGTTCAGAATAAAATCGATAACCATTAATATTTCCAGAGGCAGATAAATTATCACCATTTTGGTAAGCAATCATAGTTGCTAGTGTTTCAAATGCTCCACTTGTACCAATAATTTTTTTTATATTAAATTCTTTGACTTCTTCAAACAAAGATTTGAGTTCTTGATAATAAAAATTTTCTATTAAGGTAATTTGTTGAGGGGTCATTGGGTCAGAAGGTTTAAAGGTTTCGTAAATACGAGAAGCTCCTAATTTTAAGCTTCTTAATAACAAAGGATGTAAACTATTAGCAACAATAAATTCTACGGAACCTCCGCCGATGTCCATAATTAAAACAGGTTCTTGGTTCGATAGTTGTATTCCATTTCTTACTCCTTCATAAATTAAAGCGGCTTCTTCATTTCCATTGATTACTTTAATTTCAATACCAGTTTGTTCATAAACTTTATTGATAAAATCTTTTCCATTTTTTGCTGTTCTAATTGCTGAGGTTGCAAAAGCTATGATGCGATTGCATTTGTGTTGTTGAATATATTGAGAAAAAACCTTTAAAGCATTTAAACCTCTTTGAAAAGCAGCCTCAGTAATAATATCGGTGTCAATACCTCCTTCTCCTAATTTGACCATTTCTTTAAATTTATGTTTTACATAAAATTCACCTTCCGAGTTTACTTCTGTAATAAGCAAATGAAAAGTATTGGTACCAATATCAATAACAGCAACGGATTCTTTTTCCATGCTACAAAATTATATACGGATTATAAAATTTAAAAATCATTCTTTGAAATTACTCTACAATTTTTCCTTTTTGAATTTTTAAGGTTCTATGAGCAAGTTCAGGCAATTTTAAATTATGAGTAGCTATTAAAAATGCAATTTGATATTCTTGATTGAGTTCTAAAAATAGATTAAAAAGTTCATCGGTATGATAAGAATCCAAATTTCCAGTAGGTTCATCGGCTAAAATGATTTCCGGTTTATTGATTAAAGCTCTTGCTACGGCAACTCTTTGTTGTTCTCCCCCAGATAATTGCGAGGGTAAATGATGTAATCTTTCTTTTAAACCTACTCGAATCAAAATTTTTTTTGCTTCTTCAAAGGCTTGTTTTTGGGGTATACCTTTAATCATTGCGGGTATAGCAACATTCTCAATCGCTTGAAATTCTTCCAATAAATGATGAAATTGAAAAACAAATCCTAAACTTTCGTTTCTATATTGAGATTTTTGATTTTCATTCCACTGATGAACAGTTTGTTGATGAAAAAATATAGAACCAGAATTAGGTTCATCTAATGTCCCCAATATATGCAATAAAGTACTTTTCCCAGCACCAGAATAACCCAATAAACACACCATCTCCGCTTTTTGAACTTCTAAACTTACATCATTTAAAACGGTTAAATCTCCATATTTTTTGGTAATATTTTCAGCTTTTAGCATAAATCAATTTTTTATAAATTCACTTCTTTAAGAAGCAATAAACACAAAAATACATCAAACCAAGATGAAATAAAAACCTTTAAATTTTTATATTTATTTGGGTGAATTCAATTTCGTAGAATCAAAAGTTTTTATAGGTTTACATATGTGTTAAGTCCGTTGTAAAACTCGGAAATTTTTTTCTGAGTATTTTTTTGTTTAAATCAGGAATATTAGAAAAATTACCAGAAATTAGGGAATTTTTTCTTGTATTATGCAGGTAAATCGCGTTTCTTCTCATCAAGAGCACAGAAAGCCTATAAACGTGTTTTGTATGTGTTTGGGTTTTTCCTTTCTATCACATACCTTTCATTGAACCTCTTTGTCCATGTACTTATTTTCTTGATTTTTTCTTTTTTATGCATAATTCCTGAATTCAATCCTTATGATTTCAAAATATTACGATTTTCTTTTGAGGTGTATAAAAAATCTCATATTCATTCTATAAATTCTCTATTTTTGTAAATCATGAAGCCTAATAACACAAATTTTCCTTTAGCCAAACGAATAAGACCTTTAATTTGGGCTTGTCTCTTGATATGCTATGCTACGCTGCGAGTCAGGCTGATACTGGTTTCACTTCGTTTCAGCATTTCGGCAAGGTCAATATATCACAATTCTTTTCGCTTCGTTCAAAGGCAGTGCCCAAAAGCCTTACTTCTTTTCGTTTTGATTACATTTTTTCATTTATATTCCTACCCCCAAAACATCAAAAATCAATCTAAAACTCAAAACCTGAAAAACACCAAAAATCCTTCTAATAACTCCCAAAATCCAAAAGAATACCCAACTTTCCCTGACAAAAAATCCCCTTTATTGGATAGTCTTTTTAAAAACCTTTCCCCAGAATTTCAAAAAATTTTACAAAATCCTGAAAAATATCGTTTTCAACTTATTTACACTCAAATTGATAGAAATTCCAAAAATATACCCAAACTTACTCACCACATTTACCGTTTAGATACCACAGAATACTTTTATCCAGCATCTTGCTTAAAAATGCCTGTAACTGCTTTAGCCTTAGAAAAACTTAAAAATTTAAATATTCCTAACTTGAACTGGGATACCAAAATCGTAAATGAAAAAAGCCGATATTGCCAAATGGATCCTGTAACCAAAGACCCTGATATGGCTTCAGGTATTCCTACCATCAAAGGTTACATTAAAAAAATTTTCCTTATTTCAGATAATCCGGGCTATGATAGACTTTTTGAGTTTCTTACACCCTATTACATCAATGATACTTTGCGTGCAAGAGGCTATAAATCTACTCGTATCATTCAAAGGCTTTTTACGTATTGCAAAATTGAAGAACATAAATACATCAATCCTATCAAATTTTACCACTATGATTCTGTTATTTATCAACAACCCGCAACAGTTTGTGACTCTTCTTATGCTCTACCCCATGTAAAAACGGATAAAATTGGCAAATTTTCTTGGAACGGTTACACTGCTGTACAAGGTGGGTTAGAACCACATAAATATTCTTACATTTCCTTAAAAGATTTACATGAAATGCTGATTGCCATTATAATGCCCAATACTTTACCCAAAACCAAACGTTTTAAACTCAAACAAGAAGAATATAACTTAATACGTAAATATATGTCCATGTATCCCTCAGAAAGTAAAGACCCTGACTTAAACAAAAAACAATTCAGTTATTATGAAAATGGACGAATGAAATATTTTATTTACGGTGGACAAGGCAAAGACACAATTCCTAATATTCGCATTTTCAATAAAGTAGGAATGGCTGTCGGTTTTTTGACGGATGTAGCTTATATTATAGATTTTGAGAAAAAAGCGGAATTTTTTTTAAGTGCAACTGTTTATGTTAATGAAAATCAAATTATTGGTGACGATCGCTATGACTATTTTAATTTAGGTTTACCTTTCCTGAAAGAATTAGGAAATAAAATTTTAGATTATGAAAGAAAAAGACCCAAAAATTATCCTGATTTATCCAATTTTATTTATGACTATTCAAAGCCTTAGTTTAAAATTCTTTTATTTCTTGTAATTTACAAATTTTGTATATAGCTTTGCAATATCATTCAATCACAAATTTTTTTATTATGAGAAATACCCTGAATATCAAAATCCAAAAAAATTTATCTTCAAAACTTCATGAATTTAATTTAGATACCGCTGAATTTGGAAAAACTCCAACGGATCACATGTTTGTTGCGGAATACCATCAAAAAAATTGGTCTAATTTTAGAGTAGAACCCTTTCAACCTTTACAAATTAGTCCTTTTAACTTATCATTGCACTATGGTCAAACGGTATTTGAAGGAATGAAAGCATACAGAATGCAAGATGGAAATATTTCTGTTTTCCGGGTAAAAAAGCATTGGGAACGTTTTAATAAATCCTTAAAAAGAATGGCAATGGCTGAAATACCCTTTGAAGTTTTTCAAGAAGGTCTGCACACATATTTAATGATTGATGAAGCTTGGGTTCCTTCTGCTGAGGATAGCTCATTATATTTAAGACCTTTCATGATTGCTTATGAAGATAGGGTTCGTGTAAAAGTTGCTGAGCATTTTTTATTTATGATTGTAGGTTCTCCTGCAAAGCAATATTATTCAAAACCTTTAAATTTATACGTAGAAACTCATTATTCCAGAGCTGCCTCTGGTGGTACAGGAACAGCGAAATGTGGTGGAAATTACGGTGGTGCTTTTTATCCTACTGCTCTTGCTATCCAAAATGGTTTTGACCAAGTTTTATGGACAGATGCCTCTACTCACCAATTCGTTGAAGAATCTGGAACCATGAATGTTATGTTTGTAATTGATGGTAAATTAGTTACCCCAGCTTTAACAGACTCCATTTTAGACGGTGTAACCAGAGATTCTATAATTACCCTAGCAAAAGACATGGGTATAACCATAGAAGAAAGAAAAATTAGTGTTGAAGAATTAGAAAAATTCTTCCAAGAAAACAAAGTTCAAGAAGCATTTGGAGCAGGAACAGCAGCAATTGTAGCTCCTATTGGTTCTATCACTATTCATGACAGAAAATATCAACTCCCCCCATATTCAGAAAATGCTCTTATGTTCCTAATCAAAGAACAATTAAATAATATCAGGACTGGCAAATCTGAAGACAAATACGGTTGGAATGATGTTATTCAAATAGGAAACCGAGTAAATCCATAGAATTTATTCATCAACTCATTTTTGATGAATAAATTCCAACCTTTTTTAAGAGGTGTTTCAGAGGTTTTAATAAAGAAAATTGAGACATGAAAAAAGGTTGGGAGTCTGTTTAAGAAAAATTCTATTTTACTTAAACTCTAATATTTTCTATTACCAAAAATAGCTGTCCCCAGCCTAACCATAGTGCTATGTGCTTTGATAGCCAATTCATAATCTCCAGACATACCAATGCTTAATTCTTGCATGAAAATCTGTTCGTTTTGTAATGATTTACATTTTTCAAAAAAATACCATAATTTTTGGAATTGTTCAAAAATGACATTAGAAACATTTATATCTTCTGCAATCCCCATAAATCCTAAAACTTTAACATTCGGATAATTAGGTAATTCTTTTAATAAATATTCAGCCTCTTCGTAAGAACAACCATTTTTTTGATTTTCATTTGAAATATTAATTTGAATCAAAGTTTGAATGACTCTTTGATGCTTTTCTGCTTGCTTTTGGATTTCTTTTAATAACTTTTCAGAATCCAAAGAATGAATCATGTAAATAAATTCTACAATATATTTAACTTTATTTGTTTGAAGTTTCCCAATCAAATGCCAATGAATATCTTTAGGTAAATGAGGAACTTTACTAATCAACTCTTGAACACGGTTTTCACCAAAGTCTCTAATCCCACAATCATAAGCAATTTGAATATTTTCAATGGAATGATTTTTACTAACAGCAATTAATTTAGGAGGTTCTACTCCATATTTCTCGGAAAAATTTAATATTTTTTCTTGAATTAATCTAATATTTTCAGCTATCATACTCTTAAAAAGATAATCGTAAGAACTTGAAATAAAAATTTATAACAGGTTCTTACGATTGAGATTTTAATATCCTATTAACGATTTTTTAATAAGTCTCTAATTTCTGTCAAAAGAATTTCTTCTTTTGTGGGTTCTGGATCAGGAGCAGGAGCTTGGGCTTCTTCTTCCTTTTGTTGTTTTTCTAAACGCTTTCTTATTGCATTAATAAATCTAATTAGATTAAAGATAGCAAACGCAATAATCAAAAAATCAAATATATGTTGTAGAAATGTACCATAATTCACAGTAACGGCTTCTGAAACTACTTTTTCTCCATCCATAACTGCTTGTTTTAAAGTGAGTTTTAGTTCTGTAAACTTAACACCACCGATTAAGAGTCCTAAAGGGGGAGTTAAAATATCTGCAACAAGAGAATTTACAATTTTACCAAAAGCTCCGCCAATAATCACCCCTATAGCTAAATCTAATACATTTCCTTTTGAAATAAACTCTTTAAATTCACTAATAAATGACATAACTTTTAAATTATTTTTTATTACAATCAAACCTGTGAACTACCGAAAAACTAGGGCTATCCGCTGCATGGATAATAGCAAATTGGCATTTTTTAATGTTATCATCGTAACCACCATGAGTATAACCACTACCTGTAAAGAAATAGGGTTCTCCTGTAGATGTACGAGCAGTTCCTTGATAGGTATAGTTTTGAGAAGGTATATCAAAAGTAATGATTTTATTATTACCCGTTAAATATTTTACGTTTGCAGTATTAAGAAGGATTTGGTTATCTTTATAAATTTCTATTTTGGTGGTATCAGAAACATGCTTTTTAATTTCAATTTCATAAGCCGAAGAATCGGTTAACTGCATCATGGCTCCAGCTTTTATATAAACATATTGTTTACAATTGTATTTTCCAACCGCCATATCTCTTTTATCTGATGATGTATTGTTGTTGTTATTATTGTTGTTACTGGGAGTAGTATCTTCTTTTTTACAACCCATTAAAGCGGTTATTCCAATAACCCATGTAATTAAAAATTTTCTTAACATTTTCTTGTATTTCGTGGCAAAATTATAAAAAATTTAACTCAAAATCAAATTAAATAGCGAACCAAGCATTTATAAACTTTTTTGGATTTTATGAATGTAGTCTTCAAAAATTCTTATATCTCAAACGAAAAATTACTTTTCTTTTTATAGGAACAAACAATAATAAGTGACCTTCATAAATTCTAAGGTTTATTAGTTTACATTTTGATGATTTCAATTTCTATTCTACGATTCAAAGCTCTGCCTTCAGCAGAATTATTGTCTGCAATAGGTTTGGAATTTCCATAGCCTTTATGTCCAATACGTAAAGGTTCAATACCCATTTGAATTAAATAATCTTTAACGGCTTTAGCTCTTGCTTCTGAAAGTTTAATATTATATTCTTGAGTTGATCCTATATCCGTGTGTCCTGCAATTAAAATTTCTACTTTGGGATTAACTTTCATAAACTCAACCAATTTTTCTAATCCTTCTAATGCGTCAATAGTCAAAGAAGCACTGTTGGGTGCAAAGTAAATATTTCTTAAAATGGCTTTTGCTCCTACTTTAATAGGTATTAATTCAATATTGTATCGAAAATCTTGATTAGGTTGAATTATAATTTCTGCTTGAAAAGGCATAAATCCTGGCTGTTTTACAAATATTTGATGTACACCTTGATGAATAGGGATTTTATATTGGTTCTGTGTAAAGTAATAATTTTTTTTGATTAGGTCAATACCTTCATATTTTTGAAGTACAATATTTACGTTTGGAATAGCTTCTTTGGTTTCTGCATTTAAGATTTGACCATATAGATAGTAAGAAACTTCTTTGGGAATTTGAGGGTCTTCAATTTTGATTTTTTGAAATTCTATTTTCCGAACAACATGATTACCAAAATCAGCTACATAAATATTGTTGGAAGGATCCATAGTAATTTCAACGGGTTGAGCGAACATAGCTAAATGCCCTTCCCCATTTTTGTAACCCATTTTTCCTGTCCCAGCAATCACTGAAATGACTCTTTTCTCTAAATCAATTTTATAGATGGTATGAGAAGCACCGTCAGCGATATAAAAAATATCCCTTGGACCTGAACAAATTCCACCACCTTCCGCAGAACTAAAAAATTGTAGTTTTCTTCCGTGAGTACTATCTTTAAAATAAGAAAAATGATGGTCTAAAACAGTTTCAACACGTTGGTCGGGATAGATTTTTCTGACAGCACGATTATCGGTATCAATTAAATAAAAATTACCGTAGCGGTCAGCACAAAGCCCAGTAGGGCTTGAAAATTTAGCATCAGTACCAATTCCATCTACAAAACCGGGATTAGGACTACCAGCAAATGTAGTTACTTCCCCATCATTACTAATTTTTCTTATACAATGATTTTTGGTATCTAGAACGTAAAGGTTGTCGGTATAATCTACAATTACTCCGATAGGATTATTAAAGAGAGCTTCTTTGGCTTTTCCATTTTTATAACCTTTTTTTCCGGGAACGCCTGCAATGGTGGTTACTAATCCGTAGGAGGTAATTTTACGAATACAGTGGTTCCAGTAGTCAGCTACGTAAATGTTTCCATTTTTATCGGAGTAAGCATCTGTTGGAAAATGAAACATTGCGTTTTTTCCGAAACCATCTTTGTAACCTTCCAAACCGTTTCCTGCAAAAGTGTAGAGTTCTCCAAGAGAGGTTACTTTGCGAATGGCGTTATTGTAACTATCAGCAATAAATAAATTACCAAATTTATCTATGCTAATGCCGTTAGGAGATTCTAAACTGGCTTTATCTTTATGCCCATCCTCAAAACCTTTAATTCCTGAACCTGCATAAGTAGAAACGATAATTTTTTCTTCAATTCTATAATTTTGAGCGTTCAAAGAAAGAGAAAAGAAGAGTAAAAAAAATGCAAGAATGCGAGGGGTATGGATAGAGCACAATTCATTAGTACTCATTGACCACGAAGTGGCACTGCCTTTGGGAGCAAAGTATGAGCAACCAAAGGATTGTGATATATTGAGTCCACCGAAATGCTGTAGCGTTAGCGAAGCCCACTTAGGCAAGCTCAGTGTGAGAGGCATGCCCTTATGCTTATTCCACTTCATAAATTCCTTCAGGTTCTTCTTTAAGTGGTTTTTGAAGTTTTAAAATCAATATTCCTACAACTCCAGCCAAAATGGACGCTAACATGATACCAATTTTTGCTTCCTCAATAAATATAGTATTTCCTTTAAAAGCTAATTCTGCAATAAACATAGACATAGTAAATCCAATACCTGCTAACACAGAAACTCCCACCAAGTGCCCCCATTTGGATTTTTCTGGTAATTTAGCCAATTTTAATTTGACCATCAACCAACAAATCGTAAATATACCTAAAAATTTTCCGATGAAGAGCCCAAAAATCACTCCTAAGGAAATAGGTGCAAAAATCAAATCGGGGACATGAGCAAAATCTATATGAACTCCTGCATTGGCTAATGCAAAAACAGGCATAATCACAAATGCGACTAAAGAGTGTAAATTATGTTCTAATTTTTGTAAAGGGGAAGAAGCTTGTAAAGTAAGTTCATTGATATTATCAATAATTTGCACTTGTTGATTAGAAAGTAAATAGAGGTTATTGTTATCATCAGCTTCAAATTTATCAATGAGTTTTCTTAATTTTGTTGCAAAATCGATTTCATCTATACTGTTTCTCATAGGGATAGTAAATGCCGCTAAAACTCCTGCAATCGTAGAATGTACACCAGAAAGCAAAAATGCTGTCCATAGACCTCCAATTCCAAAAACTGCATAAAAATAAGTGTTATGAATTTTAAGATAATTGCCTAAAAATAAAATGGCTAAAAATAAGGCACCTAATGAAAGGCTGAACATAGAAATTTCTGAGGTATAAAATAAAGCGATGACAATTACCGCTCCTAAGTCATCTACAACAGCTAAAGCTGTTAAAAAAACTTTAATGGAAAGGGGAACGCGGTTACCTGCTAAAGATAAAACACCTAAAGCAAAAGCAATATCGGTGGCAGTGGGAATTCCCCAACCATTAGACTCAGGAGCTTTTCCATTAAATATAAGGTAAATTAATGCAGGTGTTGCCATACCAGCTGCCGCAGCAGTAATGGGTAAAATAGATTGTTTCACGGAAGATAATTGTCCAATGGAAATCTCTCTTTTGAGTTCTAATCCTACAACAAAGAAAAATACAGCCATTAAACCGTCATTAATCCAGTGATGTAAATTATTTTTAAGCTCAAACCCACCAAATGAAATAATAAAAAATTGGTCCCAAACCCAATGATAACTTTCGTGCCAAGGTGAATTTGCCCATAACATAGCAATTAAAACGGCAAAAAATAATACAATTCCACCTGCTGACTCATTTTTAATAAAATTAGCTACCGATTTTCCGGGAATAATTTTTTTTAGTTTTGACATAATGTTTTTATTTATAAGGTTTGTAACAAAGTTTTTGCATTTTCTATTGCTGATAATGGCGGATTTTCTCCGTAAAGCATTTTTGCGATTTGTTCAATACGTTCATTTTCATTAAGTTGCTTGATTCTGGAATAGGTTTTTCCTTGTATAATTTCTTTGTAAATAAAAAAGTGTTCTCCTGAACGGCTAGCCATTTGTGGTAAATGGGTAATAGTAATTACTTGGAATTTATGGGCTAATTGTTTCATGACCTTTCCTACTTTTAAAGCTACTTCTCCACTTATACCTGTATCAATTTCATCAAAAATTAAAGTGGAAAGTTCCATTTTTTCTGCCAAAGCTGCTTTAATGGCTAATAAAATACGAGAGATTTCTCCCCCTGATGCAATTTGTGATAGTAACCCCGCTGGTAAACCAATATTTGTACTTACCAAAAATTGAATTTCAGAAAGTCCTTTCTTAGTAGGTTGGGATAATTTTTCTAATTCAATTTGAAATTTTGCATTCGGTAAAGCTACTGATTTTAAATATTCATTTATTCGGTTTTGAAGCTCTTGAGCAACTTTTTTTCTTTCTTCATCTAGTTGATTCCCTATATCCTGAACTTTTAATTCCAGCTGAGCTATTTGTATTTGTAGTTCACTTAAATCTTGGTCATAATTTTCTAATTGTTTGAGTTCTTTTTTATAGTTTTGTTGAATAGAAATTAACTCTTTAATGTTAAGAACATTGTACTTCTTTTTGAGACGATTATAAAAATCCCATTTTGCATTAAGTTTTTCTAATTGGGAACTATCTAAATCAATTTCATCGGAAAAATCTCTTAAAGTTTGGCTAACGTCCGAGATAATAGCACTTGCATCGGTGAGTTTTTGTTTTTCAGATAAAATCTTGGAAGATAAATTACCAATTTTTTCTAAGGCTTTTTCAACATTAATCAAATTGGAATAAATAGATTTATCCGATTCATATAAAACCCAACAGGCTTTTTCTAGGGTAGTTTTGATAAGTTCTGCATTTTCTAGAATCTTTAGTTGCTGTTCCAATTCATCATCTTCATTTTCAATGAGTTCATATAAACCAAAATCTTGTAATTGAAATTTAAGGAAATTTTTTCTTTCTTCAATTTTTTTTGCATTAGATTGAATTTCTTTGTATAAATTTTCTTTGGATTTGAGTTCTTGAAATTGATTTTGATATTCATTAACAAGGGATTGTAGATTTCCGTATTGGTCAATAATAGCCATTTGAAAATCTTTAGAAAGAATTTTTTGACCATCGTGTTGCCCATGAAGCTCTACGAGATATTCCATCAATTCTTTCAGAAGAGTTTGGTTTACAGGTGTATCATTCACAAAATAACGACTTTTTCCATGATTAGAAATTTCTCTGCGTATAATCAATTCAGATTCAGGTTGCGAATCTAGTTCTTGCCAGAGAGTATCAGGAATTTGTTGAGGTTTTATTAAAAACTTGGCTTCAATAATAGATTTTTTATCAGGGTCTAAAATAGCCGCAGCTTCAGTTTTTTTGCCCATTAAAGCACTTAATGCACCAATGAAAATGGATTTACCTGCACCTGTTTCTCCTGTAATAATGTTTAAACCTTTACCAAATTCTACTTCTGATTTTTCAATCAAAGCAAAATTTTGTATCCATAACCTCTCAATCATAACGCAAAAATATATCTTAAAACATAAAAAGTAAAGTTACTTTACATAAAATTCTGTTTTGGGGATTAGGGCGTGCCCCTTGATTCGCTTCGAGTTGGGTTGCTACGTTTACACTGAGCTTGCTGAAGCGTCTTTCAATTCGTTTCAATATTTCGATGAGCACAATCTTTTGACACTTTGTGCCCTCCGAATCCTTCTCGTATAAACATACATAAGAACATAAGCTGGGTTTTATACTAATACAGAAGAAATCTATTATATTTGCAGTCAAATGAAAAGTCCTTTTGTTGACCATGTAATTTTATACTTAACCTCTGGTAAAGGAGGAGATGGGGTTGTTTCATGGAGAAGAGAAAAATTTGTGGAAAAGGGTGGACCCGATGGTGGTGATGGAGGAAAAGGTGGTTCCATCATTGCAAAAGGAAATTCTCAAATGTGGACACTTTTGGATTTAAGATATAGAAAGTTTATCCAAGCAGAGAACGGTAAAAATGGTGAAGGTGCTAAAAGAAAAGGTAAATCCGGTAAAGATGAAATTTTGGAAGTTCCTTTAGGGACAATTATTTATGATGCAGATACGGAAGAAATTATTGGCGAAATTTTAGAAGACCAACAAGAAATTGTTATTGTTGAAGGTGGGCGTGGAGGGCTTGGAAATTGGCATTTTCGTTCTTCCACCAATCAAACTCCTGATTTTGCTATTAAAGGAGAAGCTGCCAAAGAACGTAAAATTATTTTAGAACTTAAAGTTCTTGCAGATGTTGGATTAGTAGGGTTTCCTAATGCAGGTAAATCTACTTTACTTTCCGTTTTAACTTCCGCAAAACCTGAGATTGCTGATTATCCTTTTACTACTTTGGTGCCTAATTTAGGAATAGTAAAATATAAAGATTTTCATTCTTTTGCTATCGCTGATATCCCCGGTATTATTGAAGGCGCACATAAAGGAAAAGGTCTCGGATTACAATTCCTTAGACACATTGAAAGAAATGCAGTGCTTCTATTTTTAATTCCCGCAAACTCCGAAAATCCATCAAAGGAACTTAAAATTCTCAAAAATGAACTTCATCAATACAACGAGGAACTAGACTTTAAAAACCATTTAGTTGCTATTTCTAAATGCGACTTAGTAGATGATAAAACGTTAAAAAAATTAAAGAAAAAATTTCCTGATGCTATTTTTATTTCTTCTGTTACCCAAGATAATTTGGAAGAACTTAAAGACCAATTGTGGAAACTAATTAATCAATAAAATGGAAAATTTACCTCAATATACTGTTTTTCAATTGGCTTTAAGAAATGGAACCGATAAGCCTGAAATTTGGATAGCTTTTAAAGGTTTCATTTATGATGTTACCAAAAGTCGTTACTGGAAAAATGGTAAACATTATGAACATTGGGCTGGCCAAGATTTAACCGATGAACTTAAAGATGCACCTCACACAGATTACGTGTTTGAAAACCTAAATGTTGTAGGAAAATTGGTTTAGTTTGGATTATTAATAATTTTTTCTAAATTCTATTTCATAGAAATTCTTGACAAACTTAATCCTTTTCATTAAGTTTGCACAAATCGGCTATATTATGGTTAAAAAATTTTTATGTTATTGCATGATGATAATTTTATGGTCATGTTCTGAAAGAAATCAAAAACAAATTCAAAATGTTATTGAACAACAAATTCATTCAGTAAATTTAGAGGAAGAGAGAAAGTATGATTCTCAAAATAACAAAAAAAAATCTAAACCTATTCAAAATGATGGAATACCTATTAATATTATTTCTTGGAATATCGCTAATTTTGGAGGTTCAAAAGATAATAATGAAATTGCTTATATAGCAAAAAAATTAAGGAATGCAGACATTGTGGCTATTCAAGAAGTGGTTACAGGACCCAAAGGTGCTCAAGCGATTGCA
Source organism: uncultured Bacteroidia bacterium (assembly GCA_938006875.1). GTDB lineage: Bacteria > Bacteroidota > Bacteroidia > J057 > CALLMJ01 > CALLMJ01. The sequence continues at coordinate 35,107 of CALLMJ010000025.1, read as the reverse complement.
AGATTAGTAGATGAACTCAATAGAACCGGTGCAAAATGGGATTATGTAATCTCTGACCCTACAAATGGTCCTGGTACTGAGCGTTATGCTTTTCTTTTCAAAACTAAAAATGTAAGTATCAAACAAAAAGGTTTCTTAATTAAAGAATTAGATGAAGAAATTGACCGTGAGCCTTTCTACCAAAAATTCGAAATTAAAGGAAATGGTTTAACCACTATGATTAGTTTGGTGAATATTCATACAGTGCCTAAGTCCAAAGGTCCAGAAAAAGAAATACAGGCTTTAGCAAGGCTCCATACTTTATTCCCTAATGATAAAATATTGATAATGGGGGATTTTAATACTGCTCAAAATTCGCCAGCATTTGAAGCTTTAAAAAAAGGTGATTGTCATCCTGCTTTAAATGGGCGTATTAAAACTACTTTGAAAATGCAACCTGACCCTGCAAATGGTCAGCAATATGCTAACGATTATGATAATATTTATTGCAAAAGACCTTGGATTGAGGTTGTGGAGTCTTATAGAATAGATTTAACGCAAGATATTCCTAATGTTTTTCCTGATTTAAAAAGTATTCGTCAAATTTCTGATCATGTTCCTGTATATGCTAAACTAAAAATTAAACCCTAGTTTTATAAAAAATTTTTTTCAAATCGTGATTTTAAGAAACCATTTTTTGTAATTTTGCATTAAACATATTGTTATGGAATATCAAATTTCAATAAGCCCAAAACAAGTAGATGCAACCTTAAAAAAACATATTTTAAGAGATGGATGGGATTTAGTACTTGATTTAGAAAAAAGTCATGGTGTATTTATTTATGATTCAAAAAATGAGAGAACTTTATTAGATTTTTTTACGTGTTTTGCATCATTGCCAATAGGCTATAACCACCCAAAAATGGTTAATGATGAAAGTTTTAAACATAATTTATTACTTTCTGCTTTAACGAATCCCTCGAATTCTGATATTTATACCACTCAATACGCACAATTTGTTGATACTTTTTCTAAAATTGGCATTCCTGAATATTTACCTCATGCTTTTTTTATTGCAGGGGGTTCATTAGCCGTTGAAAATGCCTTGAAAGTAGCAATGGATTGGAAAGTACAAAAAAACTTCCAAAAAGGATATACCAAAGAAGTCGGTACTAAAGTATTGCATTTTAAAGAGGCGTTCCATGGTCGTTCGGGATATACTATGTCTTTAACGAATACAGACCCTGCAAAAATTAATTTGTTTGCTAAATTTACAGACTGGCCTCGTGTCCTTAATCCAAAAATTATTTTTCCTTATTCCGATGAAAGTTATGAAGATTTATTAAAACGTGAAAATATTGCTATTCAACAAATTAAACAGGCTTTTAAATCCAATCCTGATGAAATTTGTGCAATTATTATTGAACCCATTCAAGGTGAAGGTGGAGATAATCATTTCAGAAAAGAGTTCTTTGAGAAACTTCGTGTTTTAGCCGATGAAAATGAATGTATGTTAATTTATGATGAAGTTCAAACGGGTGTAGGGCTAACTGGAAAGTTTTGGTGCCATGAACATTTCGGTGAAAATGCAAGACCAGACATCGTTTGCTTTGGTAAAAAAATGCAAGTTTGTGGTATTTTAGTAGGAAAAAAAGTAGATGAAATTGAAACGAACGTATTTAGAGTTCCTTCAAGAATTAATTCCACTTGGGGTGGTAATCTTGTAGATATGGTAAGAGCCTCTCAAATTCTTCAAATTATTCATGATGACCATTTAATTGACCACGTAGCAAAAACAGGTGAATACTTTATTCAACAATTACAAGAAGTTTCTAAAGAACATAAAGTAACCAATATCCGTGGAAGAGGTTTTATGTGTGCTTTTGATTTACCCAACTCCGAATTAAGAAATCAATTTATTAAGTTAGGAATGAGCAAAGGAGTTTTATTTTTAGGTTGTGCTGAAAAATCTATTCGTTTTAGACCTGCACTGATTATGCAAAAAAATGAAATCGATATAGCTATAAAAGTAATGCGTGAAGTTTTATCGGAATTAAAAATTTAAGTTTTCAACATTTTAAGCGAGCTTGATAAAAAATACCTATGCTGTGAAAGCAGTATAGGTTTTTTTTAGTTTTTTCTATAAATTTTTCACAAAACTAAAGTTTAAAAATTGCTAAAAATTCATTTTGTGGATTATTTCAAAAGATTAATTCTTTGATTTATTCGTTTTGGCAATAATTTTGCCATTGATAAACTTATGATGAAAAAGATTTTACTATTTGTATTAAGTTTCGGATTTCTTCAATTAATAGCTCAGAACCATGAACTCATTCCATTTCGTAAGGGTGATTTATGGGGTTTTGCTGATAAAACCAAAAAAATTGTTATTGAATGCAAATATGATGAAGTGATGCCTTTTCACGAAGATGTAGCTTTTGTAAAAAAAAATGACGCTTATGCAATGATAAATAAAGAAGGGGAGTCTATCACATCTTTTGAATTTGAAGTACTGGATTTATCTAATGATTTAGATGCTGAAATAGAAAATCCGTACGAATTTATTAATGGTTATGCAATTGTTAAACAAGGGAAAATTGGAATGGTGGATAAAACCGGTAAATTTATTATACAGCCTATTTATGAATGCATAGAACCCTTTAAAGAAGGTTTAGCTGCTGTATGCAAAAGATATAAATGGGGCTTTATAGATAAAAATGGAAAAGAAGTAATTCCTATTCAATATGATGAGGTAAAGTCATTTAATGAAGAATATGCAGCGGTAAGAATCGGTACGAAATGGGGATTTATTGATAAAAATGGTCGTGAAGTAGTCAATTTATTTAAGTACGATAATTTTAAAGGTGAAGGTTTTAATGAGGGTTTAGCGGCTGTAAGTAAAAATGGTAAATATGGTTTCATTGATAAGTTAGATTTTACTTCAATACCCTTTAATTATGATTGGGCTTATAATTTTCATGAAGGACTTGCGAGTGTTAAAATTAATAGAAGACAAGGTGCTATTGATAAAAAAGGAAATTTAGTGATACCTGCTATTTTTGATGAGGTTTATCCATTTAAAGAAGGCTATGCAAAAATAGATAGTGCTGGCAATATAAATTTTATTGATAAACAAGGAAATAAAATATCTACTCAAAATTTTGAAGATGCAAAACCTTTTTCAGAGGGTTTAGCTGCCGTTCAATTAAAAGGAAAATGGGGTTTTATCAATCCACAAGGCAAAATAATTATCCCCAATAAATACAATGAAATCAAAAGAAGTTTCCAAAATGGTATTGCTTTAGTTGAAATTAATGGAAAATTAGGTTATATTGATAAAACAGGCAAAGAATATTGGATAAATTGATTTTGAAAAACCCTTTTATAACTTTATTTTTGCCATTATTTAAAAATGGAAAAATCTACCCTTTTAGTAACAGGAGCTAATGGCTTAGTGGGTCAAAAAATTATTGAACAATTCAATGAAAAGCCCATTCAAGTAATAGCAACAGGCAAAGGTCCTTCACGTATTCCAGAAACCCAAAATGCTATTTATATTCCTTTAGATATTACTCAAAAAAACGAAATCAATCATCTTTTTGATAATTTTCCTATCCAGCAAGTGATTCATTGTGCAGCCATTACCAATGTGGATTATTGTGAATTGAATCCCTTAGAATGTCAAAAAGGAAATGTAGATTCCGTTGAATATTTAATTCAAGCTTGTGAAAAACATGCTTCTAAACTGATACATGTATCAACAGATTTTATTTTTGATGGTACAGATGGTCCCTATGATGAAGAAGCAAAGCCTAACCCACTTTCTATTTATGGAAATTCTAAATTACAAGCAGAAGAATTAATTATAAAAAGTAAAATTTCATGGGCTATTGCTAGAACCATTTTAGTTTACGGTGTAAGTAAAGACATGAGCCGTTCCAATATTGTTTTGTGGGTAAAAAAATCCTTAGAAGAAAATAAAACCATCAATGTAGTCATTGACCAACTCAGAACGCCTACTTTAGCGGATGATGTAGCCCAAGGATTAATTTTAATGGCTTTAAAAAATGCAGAAGGAATTTTTAATATCGGTGGCCCTGATAAAATGACTATCTTTGAAATTGCTATACAAGTTGCAAAATTTTGGAATTTAGATACTCAACTCATTAAACCTACTTTATCTCATACTATAAAACAACCCGCAAAAAGACCTCCCATCACAGGCTTAAATATCCGTAAGGCTCAGCAAATTTTAGGTTATAATCCCCGTACATTTTTAGAAGGTCTAAAAATTGTTGATGAACAACTTAAAAAAATTTCACTTTGAATAAAGAATTCATAGAAAACTTTTTTGGTAAGCAAATTCGTATCAGAGTTTGCGGAATTTTAAAAAAAGAAAATAAAATTTTATTTTTGAAGCATTTAAACCTCGGAGAAGATTATTTATGGGCACCTCCAGGAGGTGGTTTAAATTACGGTGAAACCATTGAAGAATGTTTAAAAAGAGAGTTTAAAGAAGAAACCGGATTAAAAATTCAAGTAAATAAGTTTATTACTTTTCATGAATTTATTCAACTTCCTTTACATGCATTAGAACTTTTTTTTGAAGTAACTACTGATGACAAAAATTATATTTTAGGTTTTGACCCTGAACTCTTTCTAGAAAATCAAATTTTAAATGATATTCAATTTCTTTCTTTTGATGACATTCAAAAAGAAAAGCCTTCAAATCTTCATGCTTTATCTCAAATGTTTTTTAGTAGCTAAAAATAAACGTATTAGTAGATTACTCCTTACCCCATATTTTTGCTAATACACGTATTCTTTTTTCGCGTATGTGATCTAATGTAATATTTAAGTTTTGTAAGGTTTTTTGAATATCTTTGTAAAAATCCTCTTTAAAAAGCATAGCGTTCATTGCTGTTTCTTGATTTTGAATTTTTTCTATACTTTCATTGAGCTTTGTTAATAAACTCTTACTTTGTATAAGAACACTATCTAATTGATTGAAAGTAGTATCCATTTTCCCAACAATAGGTTTTGAAGACAGAAGGATTTCATCTAATTTTTTTTGAGTTTGAGAAAAATCAGATAGTAAATTTTGAATTTGAGTAGTAACAGAATCAAATTTAACAATCAGTTTTTTTTGTTGTAATTGTAAAGTAATTTGGTCAATGTGTAGAAGAGTATGAGAGAGTTGTTCTGGCAATTGAAACAAGTAAGGATTTTGAAATAAAGTATCAATTTTATGAATCCATAAATTAAACTTTTGAAAATCAAAATTTTGTTGTTCAAGAAATTGAATAAGTTTACCCATTTTTGAAAGTGCATAAGAAAAATCAAAAGTTGAACTTCCTTTAATGATAGATCCGTTAGGTAAAATTTGGTTACCATCAGGAAATAAAACCAATTGTTTACCAGAAAGAAGTTCTCGAATTTGAATTTCTGCTTTTGTTTGATTTTTTAAAGAATAAGAATTTTTTAAAATAATTTCTACACGGCAAAATTCATCTTTAAGTTCAATATTAGCAACTCTTCCTACTTCTAAACCACGAATCAAAACAGGGTCAGAAACTTTTAGTCCATTTACATTTTCAAAATCAATAAAATATTTAGTAGTATTAGACTGAAATAGTTGAGTTTGAGTACCCCAGATTATGAATAAATAGAGCAATAGAATGCTACCCAAAAAAACTAATCCAATTTTGTAAGAATTTTTCATTTAGCCGCAAGGCTATTTTTCAGTTCATCAATCACCGTAACGGGCGTAGGATCAACTTGGTTTAATAAAGCAAGTTCGTAAGAAACCCAATCAGAAAAATAAAGTCCATATATTAATTGAGCCATTTTTGAATTTCCTTTTAGATAAATTTCAGAAACTTTTACTCCTTTGGATTCTAATTTTTGTTTTACAAAATCTAAACGATATTGAATTCTTTGATGGTCATGATTACTTCTAATCAATAGAACATGAGTTTTTTCAAAAGCAAAAAGAGGCAATTCCCAACCCACCAATTCATTATGATTCATTTCTGGTATGACATGGTGCCAACAAAGTTGTTTAGAATTTTCTTGTATTTGTTGTCTTAATCGTATAGAAACAGATTCATTTGCAGGCGAGCTATAAATTACAGGTATAGTTTGATAAAAATTTTGGGCTATTTTACGAACGGATTCAAAATCAGAGAAAGATTGAATTAAATTTAAGGTTTCTTGAAAATCTGCTTGAAAATCAGGAATTAAATGGAACTTATAAAGTATAGTTACTTTGGAAATAAAAGAAAATCCTGCTGCTGTTCTTGGCGGATAACCCGTTGGTAATTGGATATATGGATAATGATTTTGTTTGGCAATTTCTAATAATTTTCCACCCGAAGTAATACAAACCATAAAAGCTTTTGCTTGAATACATTCATGAAGAGCCGATAAAGTTTCTTCGGTATTACCTGAATATGAACTAGCAATCACTAAAGAGTTTTCATTAATATATTTAGGAATGGAATAATCTCTTATGATAGTAATAGGAATGGATAAAGATTTTTCTGTATAATTTTTCAACAATTCTGCACCAAATGCAGAACCGCCTAATCCTAAAATCGTAATATTATTAAATGATTTTGAAGGAAAATGAATAGAAATTTGAGATGCAACACTTGAGGCTTCTTCTAATTGATTAGAAAAATTTTCAATGAAAGATTTCATACTATGGCAAAAATAGTATAAATGAGAATATTATCAAAAAAAATCATAAAAAAAGAGGCTTTAGTAAGCCCCTTTTCTTTCAAAAATTTCTTTCAAAAATTATTCTCCTATGTAATAAAAGAAACCTACATTAAAAGCTGGTGTAAATGTATCTACATTCAAACCAAAAGAAGAGTTTGTACTTGTAGTTGTAACAACAGAATTACCAAAAACTGTTTCTTGTTTAGAGGTACTAGATGCAAAACCTAAAAATCCGATATTTGCCTCTAAACCAATTTTATTTGTAGGGAAATAGATAATTCCAGGGGTAATACCAATTGACATACTGCTTAGTTTAGGACCTTCTACAGTAGTAGTTATATTTGCAATTGTGGTTTCGCTTTTACTTCTACCAGAGCCTAAACGAATGTTTAAAGTACCCGTAAATCCAAAATTATCTTCCAACATCATATAATAACGGAAATACGGATTAACGAAAAAAGAAGAAGAAGTGGATTTATCACTATAATTTGTACTATCTTCTTTACTAGTAGAAGAATTGAAGCCAAAGTTTAATCCAACGCCAAATTTATCAGACAAAATGTAACCAGCACCAGGTGCTATTTCAAAAGTGGTTCTGATAGGATCTTTAATTTCCGTTGTAGAGTTACTGGTTTTAACAGTGGTTTTGCCTGAACCAGAGCTGAAACCTAAACCTCCGCCTAAATAAATTCTACCCGCTGTGATTTGAGCTGTAGTTTTTAAACTAAATAGGCTTAATATTGTTACGATAAATGCTATTTTTTTCATAAATCTTAAAAATTTATTTTGAGCCACAAATTTAACACAATTTACTATGCCATTCTTAGTTAACACGTTTTTTTAATTAAAATTACGTAAAATTACTGAAGTTTATAAAAAACTATCAAATTGCATATCAATGTATTATTTTTGCACAAAACTCATGGAAAAAATTTATTTACCGATAGAAAAACAAGCTCGTATTTACCTTAGCCAAAAACCCCATCAAAACATAAAAAAATGTTGGATATGTTTTCATGGCTATGGAATGCTAGGGCAATATTTTTTGCCGAAGTTAGAAAGTTTGTTTCATGAAGATACATTAGTTATTGTTCCTGAGGCTTTATCTCGTTTTTATTTAGACCCTCAATATGAAAAGGTGGGTGCCTCTTGGATGACAAAAGATGACCGTTTATTGGATATTCAAGAACAACAAATTTATATCAATAAAGTTTATAAAGAATTAGTGAAACCCTTAAAAAATTTAGAAGAGTTGAATGTATTGGGTTTTTCTCAAGGGGTATCCACAGCATGGAGATGGATTCAACAACAAAAAATTCCTGTTCATCATTTAGTAGTTTGGGCTGGAAGTATTCCGATGGAGCCTCTTCAATCTTTTTATGTAGAAAATTTATGGTTGGTCTATGCTCAAGATGACCCTTATGCTCAATGGGTTAATCCTCAAACGATTAAAGACTGGCTCAATAAACAATCTATTGATTATGAACTTATTTTATTTCAAGGTGGTCATACAATACCCAAAGAGGTTTTAGAAGAATTAGTAAACAAAATGAATCAAAGATAAGGGTTTGACTGCCTTTGAGTGAAGCGAAAAGAATTGTGATATATTGAGATTCACCGAAATTGTAAACGTAGCATCCCGTTACTCAGCAAAGCAAGGGAATCGTACAAAATATTCATTATAAAAATCTAATTCCCCCAAAATACAAACAAACTTAAATAAAAAACGGTAGGCATAACCCACCGTTTAATTTTTATTTATGAAAAAATTTATTCTTCTTTATCTACTATTTCTTTTTCAGTTCTTTTTTCGTTGTAACCTTCTAAAATAGCATTAACAATAGCTTCAGTTATAATAGCTATAGATTTTGTTGCATCATCATTTCCAGGAATAGGAAAATTAACAACATTAGGATTGGAGTTGGTATCCACTAAACCAATAGTAGGGATATTTAATCTTTGGGCTTCTGCTACTGCAATATGTTCTTTTTTTACATCAATAATAAAAATAGCTGCTGGAATATGATTCATATCAGAAATACCACCTAAAACTTTTTCAAGTTTTTCAACTTCTCTACCAATCATTAATTTTTCTTTTTTGGAAAGATTTTCGTAAGTACCATCAGTTTCCATTTTTTGAAGACTTTCCATTTTTTTTACAGATTTACGAATTGTAGAGAAGTTAGTTAACATACCTCCTAACCATCTTTCAGTTACATAAGGCATATTGGTTCTTTCCGCAGCAGATTTAATAATTTCTTGTGCTTGCTTTTTAGTACCAACAAAAAGAATTTTTCTATTATTTTTAGCTATTTGCTTAACAAACTTGCATGCATCTTCTAACATTTTTTCAGTTTTCAACAAATCAATGATATGAATACCATTTTTTTGCATGAATATATAAGGAGCCATAGCAGGGTTCCATTTCATAGTTAAGTGCCCAAAGTGCACCCCTGCTTCTAGTAATTGTTCATAGGTAACGCGTTCCATAAAGTGATAAAATTAACGTTTAGAGAATTGGAATGATTTACGAGCTTTTTTATGACCATATTTTTTACGTTCAACTTCGCGAGAATCGCGGGTTAAGAAGCCAGCTTTTTTGAGAACGGTTCTAAATTCAGGATTTAATTCACATAATGCTTTGCTTAAAGCTAAACGAATAGCTTCTGCTTGTCCATTAATACCGCCTCCATATGCATTAATATAAATGCTGTAAGGTGCTAAATCTACTCCCGTTAATTCAAAGGGTTGATTAACTTTCAAAATTAATACTTCATTTTGAAGATAGTCTTTATAATCTCTACCATTAATAATAAAAGTACCACTACCTTCTCTAAAATATAATCTTACTACGGATGTTTTTCTTCTTCCAACTGTATGAATTTGTTCCATAAAAATCAATAAATTTAGAGTTTAATAGTAAGAAGTTGAGGGTTTTGAGCTTCATGGGGATGCTTTCCACCTGCGTAAACATGTAAATACTGACTAAAAATTTTTGCACCTAATTTATTTTTAGGGAGCATTTTTCTAATCGCAATTTCTAATAACTCACAGGGTTTTTTTGCGAGAATTTCTTTTGGAGTTCTTTCTCTTTGTCCACCTGGGTAACCCGTATGATGCAAATAGATTTTATCCGTCATTTTTTTTCCTGTTAATCTCACCTTCTCGGCGTTTATAACAATAACATGTGTACCCATCAATACATGAGGGGTAAAATCGGTTTTATGTTTACCTCTCAAATAATTAACAATTTGAGAAGCTAAACGCCCCAACGTCTGACCTTCGGCATCTACTAAATACCATTCAGGCTTGACCGTTTGCTTGTTAGCGTTAAGGGTCTTGTAACTTACACTATCCATATTTTATTATGATTTTTTAAAAAGTCCCGCAAGTTACAACAATTTATATTGCCAACAAAATTTTTTTCTAAATTTATATTCGTTTTATTTGCAATTCGTTTATTTTTGCTCAAAAAATACTCTGTGCGTTTATTATGTTTAGATATAGGTAACTCCCGAATCAAAGCAGCTGTTTTTGATAATGGCCAATATGAATCCGGTATTTCTTTCTCTCAAGATGATGACCTAAGAATTATTCAAATTACTTTTGAACAATGGATTCTTGATAAAAATATTAAGCATATCGGAGTTTCTAATGTAGGAATTAAAGAAAATGAAAGACTCAGTTTCTTAACGGAATTTTCAGAATGTGTTCTATGGGAAATCCATCCTAAAACCCAGTTACCTTTTTACAATTTGTATAAAACTCCTGAAACTTTAGGAATGGATAGATTATGCGGTATTGCTGGTGCTTATTTAAGTTATCCTAATCAACCTTTATTGGTTATAGATGCTGGAACAGCTATTACTTATGATTTTATGAATGAAAGAAATGAATATTTAGGTGGAGCAATAACTCCTGGAATGTCCTTAAAATTCAAAGTCTTAAATCAATACACCGCTAAATTACCATTAGTGAATTTTAATGAAAATTTTCCATTTATAGGACAAACCACCGAAGATTCTATAAGAACAGGAGTTCAGTCATCTAGTATTTCAGAAATGGAAGGAATGGTTTCTCGTTATCAAGCAATTTGTGTAAAACCTTTAAAAGTAATTTTAACGGGTGGCGATGCTTTTTTTTTCAGCAGTCATGTTAATTTTGAACATGAATTAGACCCTAATTTGGTATTGAAAGGAATAGATTTTCTTGTAAGATATGGAATACAATAAACCATACCTACAGCTTCTGATGTAGTAGTTTATGCAATGAAAAGAACTCAAAATCCTATTCAAGAATCTAACATTCAAAATTTCTAGAGAGAAAAAGTTTTATCCGTTTGATTTTATGATTATTTGTCAAAATAGGAAATTTATATCCTTATACTGAAACATTATCTTGATTAAAAAAAATTTATAACCCTGAAAATAAATTTCGTAATTTATTGAAAAGTTAAATATCAATAAATTTATAAATAAAAAAAGCCAATTTCTTTTTTTTAAATTGGCTTTTTAGTTTGTAATTAAAAAACTATTCAGCAGAATTTTCCTCAGAAGGATTATCCGTATTATTCACAACCACATTTGTTGATTTAGAATCAGTTTTTTTTCTTCTTCTACGAGTAGATTTTTTATCTTTTGCTACAGAATCTTTTTGGTAATATTCATTAAAATCAACCAATTCAATCAAAGCCATTTCAGTAGAATCGCTTTTACGGGGTCCAAGTTTTAATATACGTGTATAACCTCCTGGTCTATCCATAATAGCTGGAGCAACAATCCCAAAAAGCTCTTTCACTGCGTATTTATTTTTTAAATAACTAAAAACGATGCGTCTTGAATGCGTTACATCATTTTTAGATTTAGTAATTAATGGTTCAACATATCTTCTAAGAACTTTAGCTTTCGCAAGCGTAGTGATAATTCTTTTATGTTGAATCAAGGAACAAGCCATGTTTGAAAGCATAGCTTTAACATGGGTACTGGTTTTACCAAGATGTTTAACTTTATTTCTATGTCTCATTATTCTTCGTCAAGTTTATATTTAATTACATCCATTCCAAAACTTAAACCTTTACTTGCAACTAGTTCTTCTAATTCAGCCAAAGATTTTTTTCCAAAATTTCTAAATTTTAACATATCGCCAATTTGATAACTCACTAACTCTCCTAGTATTTTAATATCAGCAGCTTTCAAACAGTTATACGCACGAACAGAAAGATCTAATTCATTTAAAGGAGTTTTTAATAACTTCCTCATTGCTAAATAATTTTCATCTACTTCTTTTCTAGGAGCCTGAGTTTCTGCTTTTAATTGGAAAGTAGAATCAGAGAAAAGCATAAAATGTTTAATCAAAATATTAGCAGCTTCTTTCAAAGCATTTTCAGGGTCAATTGTACCATCTGTTTCAACATCAATAATGAGTTGTTCATAATCTGTACGTTGTTCAACCCTAGTATTTTGAACTAAATATTTCACATTTTTAATGGGAGTAAAAATAGAATCAATAGCAATTTCGCCAAAAACAGAATCTTTATGTTTATTTTCTTCAGCAGGTACATAACCTCTACCTTTACCAATAGTAAGTTCAATATCAAATAGTACATCACCTGAAAAATGACATATTACATGATCTGGATTAGTGATTTCAAAAGCATTAGTAGCTTTGGCAATATCCGCAGCAGTAAATACAGATTGATTTTTTAATGAAACAAAAATTTTATGTTCACCTTCCACCAATTTTTTAAATCTTACGCCTTTAAGATTTAAAATAATATTTACTACATCTTCAATCACACCATCTATTGAACTGAATTCATGGTCTACTCCCGGAATTCTAATAGAAGTGATAGCATAACCTTCTAAAGATGAAAGCAAAACACGTCTTAATGCATTACCAATAGTAACACCATAACCGGGTTCTAAGGGTTTAAACAAGAAACGACCAAAAAAATCACCATTTTTTTCCATGGTAACTTTTTCTGGAATTTGAAAATGTAATAGTGCCATTTTCTTAATGATTACTTAGAGTATAACTCAACGATTAATTGTTCTTTAATATTTTCTGGGATATCTTCTCTTTCAGGATAGTGTAAAAACTTCCCGGTTAAACTTGCTTTATTCACTTCTAACCAATTGTATCTAGAATTTCTAGACTGAATAGAATTATTAATAGCTTCAAGAGATTTACTTCTTTCTCTTACTTCAATAACATCACCAGGTTTTAATTGATAAGATGGAATATTAACAGGATTACCATTTACAAGAAAATGTTTGTGAAGAACTAACTGTCTAGCACCTCTTCTTGTTGGAGAGAAACCCATTCTATATACGGTATTATCTAATCTTGCTTCTAATAATTGAAGAAGCACAGTACCCGTGACTCCCGGAATTTTGGTAGCTTTAACAAAAAGATTACTAAATTGTCTTTCTAATATTCCATAAATAGCTTTAGCTTTTTGCTTTTCCATTAACTGAATTGCATAGTTAGATAACTTAGCACGTTTATTTTTTCCATGTTGCCCTGGACCATAGTTTTTACGATCTACTGCTTTACTATGCCCAAAAATGGGGTCTTTAAATCTTCTCGCAATTTTTTGTTTAGGACCTCTGTATCTTGCCATAAATTGAATACTTAAAAAAATTAAACTCTTCTACGTTTTGGTGGTCTGCAACCATTATGAGGTAGCGGAGTAATATCTTGAATTAATGTTATATCAATACCACAAGCATTAATAGCTCTTATAGCAGATTCTCTACCTGAACCTGTTCCTTTTACAAAAACCTCAACCTTTCTGAGTCCTAAATCGTAAGCTTCTTTAGCACACTGAGTAGCAGCAACTTGAGCTGCATAAGGAGTGTTCTTTTTTGAACCTCTAAATCCTGCTTTCCCAGCAGAAGACCAACTAATCACGTTTCCTGCTCCATCTGTTAAAGTTATAATAATATTATTAAATGAAGCAGAAATATGAGCTTGACCATTGGGTTCAACTTTAATTTTTTTCTTAACTTTTACTGTTTTTGCCATAATCTAATTATTTTTTAGCAGCTGCTTTTTTCTTATTAGCAACAGTTTTTCTTTTTCCTTTTCTTGTTCTTGCATTTGTACGTGTTCTTTGACCACGAACAGGTAAACCTTTTCTGTGTCTTAAACCACGAAAACATACAATATCCATTAACCTTTTGATGTTTAATTGGATTTCACCTCTTAAAGCACCTTCAACTTTGTAATTATCAGCAATTATTGCACGAATTGCTGCAGCTTCATCATCAGTCCATTCACCGACCTTTTTATTTTTATCTACACCTGCTTCTGCTAAAATTTTATTAGCAGTAGGGCGACCGATTCCATAAATATAGGTTAAACCTATTTCACCTCTTTTATTTTTTGGTAAATCTATTCCCGCTATACGTGCCATATTCTTCTATCCTTGACGCTGTTTATATTTTGGATTTTTTTTATTAATTATGTAAATACGACCTTTTCGTTTTACAACTTTGCACTCTGCACTACGTTTTTTTACACTAGCTCTTACTTTCATCACTCTTCAATTTTAATTATTTATAACGATAGGTTATTCTTCCTTTTGTTAAATCATATGGAGACATTTCAAGACTTACTCTATCTCCAGGTAGAATTTTTATATAATTCATTCGCATTTTACCAGAAATATAAGCAATTATTTCATGCCCATTTTCTAATTCTACTCGAAACATAGCATTCGGTAATGCTTCTAATATCGTACCATCCACCTTAAACGACTGCTGTTTTGCCATTTTTTATAAACTCAAATGTTGTTAATTTTTCTGCTTTTCCTTTTCTAACTACAACGGTATGCTCAAAATGAGCAGAGGGTAATTTATCGGCAGTTCTTAAAGACCACCCGTCATTATCCAATACCAATTTTTTAGTTCCCATATTAATCATAGGTTCAATAGCAATCACAAGCCCTTCTATTAACATCATGCCTTTACCACGACTTCCGTAATTAGGTACTTCTGGAGCCTCATGAAGAGATGTTCCAACTCCATGACCTACTAACTCTCTAACTACTCCATATCCGTGTTTTTCAGCATGAGTTTGAACTTCGTAACCAATATCCCCTACTCTATTACCATGTATAGCTTTTTGAACACCTAGTTCCAAACATTCAAAAGTAACCTTTAATAATTTTTGAATTTCTGGCTCTACATCACCCACAGTAAAACTGTAAGCAGAATCTCCATAATATCCATTCAATTTTACTCCGCAATCAACAGAAACAACATCACCTTCTTTCAAAAAAACATCTTTTTTAGGCATTCCATGAACTACATACTCATTCACTGAAACACATAAAGTATGTGGATAAGCAGTTTTGCTGGAATGTGGTTTATAATTTAAAAAAGCTGGTTCAGCATGATGATCTTTTATGTACTCATAAGCAATCTGGTCCAAACGCAAAGTAGAAATACCAGGTTGAATATGGTTGCTCAATTCACCCAATACTTTTGATACTAATTGGTTACTTAACCTCATTAGTTCAATTTCTTCTTCCGTTTTTATAATTGCTCTTCCTTTACTCATGCAGTAACTTTTGATTTTAAATTCGATGCAACAAATTTTGTAGATTGAGTTTCTTTTTTAGATATAATTCCTTCTTTGTTATTGGATAACAAGTAACTATCAATTTGATTAATAGTTTCTAATACAACAGAAATCATAATTAACAAACTCGTTCCACCAAAAAACTGTGCAAATTGCGAAGAAACTCCCAAATTTACAACTATTGTGGGTAAAATAGCAACAAATGCTAAAAATAAAGCACCAGGTAACGTAATTCTAGATAGAATTGCATCAATAAAATTAGCAGTTTCTTTACCTTGTTTAATACCCGGAATAAAGCCGTTATTAGCTTTTAAATTTTCAGCAATCTTATTGGAATCAATCACAATCGTATTGTAAAAATAAGTAAACACAATAATCAAAAATATGAAAATCAAGTTATAAATAAAACTATTAGGATTATTCAGACTACTACCCGTTGCTATCCAAAAATCACTATCTTGAAAGAAGAGAGAAACTTGAGCAGGAATAAACATAATTGCTTGAGCAAAAATAATTGGCATAACACCCGCAGAGTTTACTTTTAATGGAATATTACTTTTAATTGTATTCATCATACCACCCGCCACTTTTCCACCACCAACCATTCTTTTTGCATAGTTAATAGGAATATTTCTTGTTCCTTGAGTCAATAAAATTACACCCATAGTAACTATTCCTAATGCAATCATTTCAGCGTAAAACAACATAATAGGACTTGATTTTACTTCATTTAACATAGCTATAGGAAGTTCTGATATAATACCTACGGCAATAATTAAACTTACACCATTTCCTATGCCGTTATCGGTTATTCTTTCACCTAACCAAACCAAAAACATAGTTCCAGCAACCATACAAAAAACGGTTGTTAAAATAAAGGTAAAACCACTTGCAAAAATTGCAGATGGGTACTGTGTTTGTAAATTAATTGCAGCAGCAATAGACTGAAATAAAGTAATGGCAATTGTTGCATAACGCGTATATTGATTAATTTTACGCTGACCATTTTCTTGTTCTTGTAACTTTTTTAAACTTGGTATTGCTGTAGCCATTAACTGCATAATAATAGATGCAGAAATGTAAGGCATAATTCCAAGAGAAAAAACAGAACCTCTTGCAAAAGCACCACCAACAAATGTGTTGAGTAAGCCCAAAATACCTTCACCTTGAGACATATTAAATAATGCCATCAAGGTGGAAGAATCAACCCCAGGTAAAATAACAAATGAACCAAACCTAAATACAGCTAGTAAAATTAGCGTATAAATGATTCTTTGTTTTAAATCTGGAATACCATTAATATCTTTAAATATGCTAACAATTTTCATTGCTTAATTCAATTACTTTTCCTTGGCTATTTTCAATAGCAGTTTTAGCGGATTGGCTAAATTTATTAGCTGATACTGTAATCTTATGTTTTAATTCACCTTTTCCTAAAACTTTAATAGGTTTTTTAAGATTACCAACTAATCTATTAGACTTTAAAACTTCAGGTGTAATTTCTGTAATACCTTTTTCAGCAAGAACATTCAATTGTTCAATGTTGATAATTTGATATTCAATTTTATGGATATTATTAAAACCAAATTTAGGTATTCTTCTGGAAATAGGCATCTGACCACCTTCAAAATATGCTTTGAATTTATAACCAGAACGTGACTGACCACCTTTATGACCTTTTGTAGACGTTCCTCCTTTACCAGAACCTTGACCACGACCAATTCTTTTTGATTTCTTTACAGAACCATCAGCGGGTCTTAAATTATTTAAACTTAAAGATTTCATGATTCTTTCACCTCCTCTACTAAAACTAAATGGCTAACTTTTTTGATCATTCCTAAAATTGGAGCATTAAGTTGAAAAATTTTCTCTTGATTAATTTTTCTTAAACCTAATGATTCCATTACTCTTCTTTGATTTTCAGGAATTTTAATTGTACTTTTGATTTGTTTAACTTTAACCTTCATACCATTAACCTTTAAAAACTTTTGAAACTTTAATATTTCTTAACCTTGCAACATGTGAAGGATCTTTAAGCATAGCTAAAGCCTTTACAGTTGCTTTTACTACATTATGAGGGTTAGAGGAACCAAAGGATTTCCCAAGAACGTCCTTAACACCAGCACTTTCCAAAACAGCACGCATTGCACCGCCTGCAAGTACACCAGTACCAGGAGCTGCGGGTTTAAGTATAATTTTTGCGGCTTTATATTTTACTACAATATCATGAGGTATAGTACCGTTATGAATATTTACTTTAACGAGGTTCTTTTTTGCGTCTTCAACCCCCTTAGCAATAGCATTTGTAACTTCTAATGCTTTTCCTAATCCATAACCAACTACACCGTTATTATTCCCTACAACTACTACAGCACTGAAGCTGAATCTTCTACCTCCTTTTACTACTTTAGTTACACGTTGAACGCCTACTAACCTATCTTGTAACTCAGCATCCGCTGAACGAACTCTTTTTGATTGAAAATTTAATGCCATAAATTAAAATTTTAAACCTCCTTCTCTTGCTCCATCAGCTAACGCTTTAACACGACCATGGTAAGTGAAACCATTTCTGTCAAATACAACTTCGGTAATACCAGCTTGTAAAGCTTTTTCTGCAAGCATTTTACCTACTAATCTGCTTAACTCAGTTTTTGTTAATTTTTCGTTAATCAAGGATTTGTTTCTTGAAGAACAACCCACTAAGGTTTTTCCTTGAACATCATCTATAATTTGTGCGTAGATTGAAGTATTGCTTCTGAATACTGATAATCTTGGTTTTTGGGTTGTACCAAAAATTCTTTTCTTAAGACCTCTTTTAATTCTTAATCTACGTGCAACTCTCGGATCTTTAATTTTTTTCATTATTTCTTACCTTTACCTGCTGATTTACCCGCTTTTCTTACAATATGTTCACCAATAATTCTTATACCTTTTCCTTTATAAGGCTCTGGACCTCTGATACCTTTTATTTTCGCCGCAACTTGACCTAAAAGCTGTTTATCAATACAAGTTAAAGTTATAGATGGATTAGACCCTTTTACAGTTTCAGTCTTAACTTGGATTTCTTTGGGTACAATAAAAAATACACCATGAGAATAACCAATAGAAATTTCTAATACTTGACCTTTAGAATCCACTTTGTAACCTACCCCAACAAGTTCTAATCTTTTAGAATATCCTTCGGTTACGCCAACAATCATATTATTAACTAATGCACGATAAAGTCCATGCAACGCTCTATCTCTTTTATTATCACTAGAACGTTCAAATCTCATTGTACCATTATCCATGACAATTTTAATGGAAGGGTTATAATCCTGAACCAATTGGCCTTTAGGACCCTTCACTTTTATTTGTGTTGGAGTTACATCAACTGTTACTCCACTGGGTATAGTTATGGGTTTCTTTCCTACTCTTGACATAACATTAATTAATAAACATAACAAATTATTTCACCACCTACATTTAACTCTCTTGCTTTTTTATCAGTCATAACTCCTTTTGGAGTAGATAAAATTGCAACGCCTAAGCCATTCATTACGTATGGTATTGAATCCACACCTGTGTATTTTCTTAAACCCGGTTTACTTACTCTAACTATCTCAGTTATAGCAGGTTCTTTAGTTTGTGAATCATAACGTAACGCAATTTTAATCGTTCTCTTAGGACCATCCTCAAACACTTTAAAATTTGCAATATAACCTTGATCTTTTAAAACTTCCAATATAGATACTTTAAATTTTGAAAAAGGTGCTTCTACAAATCTATGTTTCACTCTACTTGCATTTCTAATCCTAGTTAGAAGATCGGATATTGTGTCTGTGTACATCTTTAAATATGATTTTAAATTTTTACCAACTTGCTTTTTTTACTCCTGGAATTTTGCCTTCTAATGCTAATTCTCTGAACTTAATTCTGCATAATCCAAATTTACGAATGTAACCTCTGGGTCTTCCCGTTAATTTACATCTATTTCTTAAACGAACAGGTGAAGAATCTCTTGGAAGTTTTTGTAATAAAATCCAATCACCTGATTCCTTAAGTTTTTTTCTTTTTTCAGCGTATTTTGCAACTAATTTTTCTCTTTTTAGTTGCCTTACTATTACTGATTTTTTTGACATCTTCTTAAATTATTTTGTTTTAAATGGCATTCCAAATTCTTTCAATAACTCCATTGCGTCTTTATCCTCTTTTGATGTGGTTACAAAAGTAATATCCAATCCTGAAATTTTATTGATTTTATCAACATCAATTTCAGGAAATATAATTTGTTCTTTGACACCCATTGTAAAATTTCCTCTACCATCAAAACCTTTTAAAGGTAATCCTCTAAAATCTCTAGTTCTTGGAATAGAAACTGCAATTAATCGCTCAAGAAATTCATACATTTTATCACCTCTTAAGGTTACTTTACAACCAATAGGATATCCTTTTCTTAATTTAAAGTTAGAAACATCTTTTTTAGCTTTGGTGACAACAGCCTTTTGACCAGTGATAATTGTAAATTCTTGAACTGAAGTTTCAATTAGCTTTTTATCGTTAATTGCCTCTCCAATACCTCTTGATAAAACAATTTTTTCTAACCTTGGAACCTGCATAATAGACTTATATCCAAATTTTTGCATTAATGCAGGAACTATTCTCTCTAAATATTCTTTTTTTAAATTAGGTACGTACTTTTCCATTATTTTTTAGTAGTTTTAACAAAAACTCTTTCTCCATTCACTCTTCTAATTCTGGATGCAACACCCGTAGAAGGATTAACCAACATTAATTTACAAATAAATAACGGAGCCTCAGTTTCAATAATTTGACCTTTTGCACCTCTTTCCATAGGTTTTTGTCGTTTTTTAATGATATTTACACCTTCAACAATAGCTTTTCTTGTTTTAGGGAATACTTTCAAAACCTGCCCAATTTTACCTTTATCATCGCCAGATAATACTTTTACAGTATCTCCTTTTTTGATATGCAACTTTACTCTTTTAGTTTCTTTTTCCATACTGCAAAATTACAAAACTTCTGGTGCTAATGTTATAATTCTTGTAAATTGTTTTTCTCTTAATTCTCTTGCAACAGGGCCAAAAATACGAGTCCCTCTTGGTTCACCCGCATTATTAATTACAACTGCTGCATTATCATCAAATCGTATATAAGAACCATCTTTTCTTCTAATTTCTTTTTTAGTTCTTACTATTACGGCTTTTACTACATCACCTTTTTTGACTGTACCGTTCGGAACGGCCGTTTTGACGGAACATACAATGACGTCGCCAACAGTACCATACCTTTTTGCTGAACCTCCTAATACACGAATGCAAAGTAATTCTTTTGCACCGCTATTATCCGCCACATTCAGCCTTGTTTCTTGTTGTATCATATCACTATTTCGCTCTTTCTACTATTTCTACTAATCTCCAACGTTTGGTTTTGCTTAATGGTCTTGTTTCCATTATTCTTACTATATCTCCTACATTTGCTTCATTCTTTTCATCATGAACATGAAACTTTGTAGTTCTAATAAGAAATTTCCCATAGATAGGGTGTTTTATTCTTCTTCTTACAGAAACTACTATAGTTTTCTGCATTTTATTACTTGAAACAACGCCTACACGTTCTTTCCTTCTATTTCTTTCTACTTTTACTTCTGAACTTAAATTTTCCATAACTAATTAGCGCTGTTTAATTTTTGGGTGTAAATAGTTTTTAATCTTGCAATAGTTCTTTTTATATACTTAATTTTTGCAGGATTCTCAACTCTTGAAATTACATTATTGTATCTCAGAGCTTCTAACCTCGCTTCTTCTTCAGCAATGGTTGCAACTAATTCTTCTATATTAAGTTCTTTAATTTTCTCTAACTCCATAAATTTACGAATTAATTAAATCTTGACGAACAACAAAACGAGTTTTACAAGGCAATTTTTGTGAAGCTAATCTTAATGCTTCTTCTGCTCTTTCTTGACTAACTCCATCAACTTCAAATAAAATTGTTCCAGGTTTCACAACCGCTGCCCAATATTCAGGAGATCCTTTACCTTTACCCATACGAACCTCAGCGGGCTTTTTAGTAATAGGTTTATCTGGAAATATTCTAATCCATACCTGACCTTCACGTTTTAAATAACGAGTCAATGCAACACGAGCTGCTTCAATCTGACGACTCGTTATCCATATTCCATCTAGTGATTTTATAGCAAAAGAACCAAACGATACTAAATGACCTCTAGTAGCATTTCCTTTTATTCTTCCTTTATGTACTTTTCTATGTTTTGTTCTTTTTGGTAATAACATAACGCCTCCTCAATTATTTTTTCTTCTTTTTATTACGTTTACCAGAGTCATTACCTCTGTTATTATTAAAACGATTATCTTTACCTTTTTGATTACCCACAGAATTATTCATGGAGGTACCAGAAGCACCAGCCATTGTCGAGTCTGCTGCTAAATCAGGTTTTTGGTAAATCATTCCTCTAAATATCCATACTTTTACCCCAATCTTTCCATAAATAGTTAGAGCCTCTTGTATGGAATAATCAATATCTGCTCGTAGTGTCTGAAGGGGAATTTGACCTTCTTTGTACATTTCTGATCTAGCCATTTCAGCACCGCCAAGTCTTCCTGAACAAATTACTTTAATACCTTTTGCTCCCATTTTCATAGAAGATTGGATTGCAGATTTCATTGCTCTTCTAAAAGAAATACGACCTTCAAGTTGCTGACAAATATTCTGTGCAACTAATTTAGCATCTAGCTCAGGACGTTTAATTTCATAAATATTAATTTGAACGTCTTTTTGAGTAATTTTTTTGATTTCTTCTTTGAGTTTATCTACCTCTGCACCACCTTTACCGATAATGATGCCGGGTCTTGAAGTATGAATAGTAATAATAATTCTTTTGAGGGTCCTTTCAATAACTATTTTTGAAATTCCTCCTCTTTGTATTCTGTGTTCTATATATTCTCGGATTTTTATATCCTCTATTAATTTTTCAGTATAATTTTTCCCTCCGTACCAATTAGATTCCCATCCTCTAATGATACCTAACCTTAAACCGATTGGATGTGTTTTTTGTCCCACTTTTATTCTTGAGTTGAAGCCATTGTATCTAAAATAATTCTTACGTGATTGGATCTTTTACGTTTTCTATAAGCTCTACCTTGTGGAGCAGGTTGAACTCTCTTTAACATTCTACCACCATCAACAGTTATTGTCTTAATATAAACATCATTATAATCTAACCTTTGACCCGTGCGCTCTTGCCAGTTGCTAATTGCACTTAGCAATAATTTTCTTAAAGGAATTGCAGCCCATTTTGTACTCAATTTTAATTGTATTAACGCCTGTTCAACATTCATTCCTCTAATCATATCAGCAACATATCGCATTTTTCTAGGAGATGATGGATAATTATTCAAAGCAGCACCAATATTTCTCTCCCTTTTTAATTTTCTTTTATATTGTCTTACCTTAGATCTCTTGATACCTTTTGTTGAAGTACCGTTTTGTTTATCTAAAGCAACTTTCTCTTTTCTTGTTAATTTACGAGCTTCCATTTACTTTTTGCCTTTATCTTTTTGACCTGCATGACCTCTAAATAAACGTGTAGGAACAAATTCTCCCAATTTATGACCTACCATATTCTCTGTAATTAGAATCGGAACAAAAGTTTTTCCGTTGTGAATTGCTATAACATGTCCTACAAAATCTGGAGAGATCATAGACCTTCTTGCCCAGGTTTTGATAGTTTCTTTTTTTCCAGTCTCATTTAGCTTCAAGATTTTCTTTTCTAAGTTTAAATCTATAAATGGACCTTTTTTTAATGATCTTGGCATACTAGTAATTATTTTTTAGGTCTTCTTGATATAATTAAAGCCGATGATTTCTTATTTTTATTTCTTGTTTTATAACCTTTAGCAGGAATACCTTTTCTTGAACGTGGGTGACCACCTGATGCCCTACCTTCACCACCTCCCATAGGGTGATCTACTGGATTCATTGCAACACCTCTTACTCTTGGTCTTCTTCCTAACCATCTATTTCTTCCTGCTTTACCTAATACAACATTGAAGTGATCAGCATTACCAACCGCTCCTATTGTTGCCATACACTCTGCTAAAATTTTTCTAATTTCTCCTGATGGCATACGTAAAACAACATACTTACCTTCTTTACCTGTCAATTGTGCATAACTACCAGCTGATCTTGCTATTTGACCGCCTCTTCCCGGTGTCATTTCTATATTATGAACCAAAGAACCTAATGGAACATTTTTTAATTTCATGGCATTACCTACCGTTGGCTCAACTTCTATACCTGAAATTACAGTCTGCCCAACTTTTAGTTTATCTGCTGCAATAATATATCTTTTTTCTCCATCTTGATACTCTAAAAGAGCAATATTAGATGTTCTATTTGGATCGTATTCAATAGCTTTAACTACTGCTGGAATATCAAATTTATCTCTCTTAAAATCAATAATTCTATATCTTCGTTTATGACCTCCACCAATATGACGCATGGTCATTTTTCCTTGATTATTTCTACCTCCGGTTTTTTTTATAGGAGCTAATAATGACTTTTCGGGTTTAGATTTCGTAATTTCTTTAAAATCTAAAACAGACTTAAATCGTGTTCCTGCTGTTACCGGTTTTAATTTTCTAATTCCCATCTCACTTTTTTAATTAAGCGTTTTCAAAAAAATTAATTTCTTGACCTTCTTTAAGAGTAATATAAGCTTTTTTTCTATGATTCTTTCTACCCTCTAAAATTCCGGTTTTTGTGTATCTAACTTTTCTTTTCCCCATTAATAATGAAGTTCTCACTGATTGAACATTCACACTATACATTTTCTCAATGATATCCTTTATTTGAGGTTTTGTTGCATCTACGTGTACTTCAAAAACATATTGTTTTTGTGTATGTTTCTCATTTAACTTTGTAGTAGCTTCTGTAAATATCGGTGCTATTAATATAGTTTTCATTGTATTAGAATTTTTGGTTGATTTGTTCAACAGCAGACTCAATTATAACTAATTTATCACATTTCACAATCTGATAGGTATTCAAATCCCAAACTCTGTTTAATTCAACATTTGGAATATTTCTACCAGACAAATAAACATTGTCTTTTGAGTCATTATTGTTCATGACAAAAAGAACTTTCTGACCTTGGATTCCTAAATTCTTTAAAATTTGATAAAACGACTTCGTTTTAGGAGCGTTAAATGTAAAATTTTGTAAAACCAAAATATCATTATCTTTAAGTTTAGCAGAAAGTGCAGACCTTCTTGCTAACTTTTTAACTTTATCATTTAATTTTTGAGAATAATCTCTAGGTTGTGGACCAAAAACGATACCTCCGTGTCTCCATAAAGGGCTTCTCTTATGACCTGCTCTAGCACCACCTGTACCCTTTTGTTTCCAAGGTTTTTTAGTAGAGCCTGCTACTTCACCCCTCGTTTTGGTTTTATGGGTACCCTGTCTTTGATTAGCTAAATACTGCTTCACCGCCAAATAAACAGCGTGTTCATTGATTTTTTCTTCAAATACTGTGGTTGCTAATTCTACCTTACCCACTTCTTTTCCTTCTATACTATATACTGGTACTTGCATTTTACTTTTTAATTAATAAATATGAACCATTTGACCCAGGAACTGAACCAGAAATCACTAATAAATTTTGTTCAGGATATACTTTCAATACTGTTAAATTTTGAACGGTAACTTGTGTACCTCCTGTTTGTCCACCTAACTTTTTACCTTTAAAAACTCTTGAAGGAAAAGAACATGCTCCCATAGAACCAGGGTGTCTTAAACGATTATGCTGACCGTGAGTTTGACCCCCAACACCCGCAAATCCATGTCTTTTAACTACCCCTTGAAATCCTTTCCCTTTTGTTTTTCCTACAACCGAAACTATATCACCTTCTTGAAAGAAATCAGTAGTGATTACATCTCCCAATTTATATTCAGCAGGATTAAAATCAAATTCTTTAACAACTCTTTTAGGAGTTACTCCTGCTTTACTAAAGTGTGCTTGCAGAGGCTTGGTTGTGTGTTTTTCTTTTTTCTCTTCAAACCCTATTTGTACTGCTTCATAACCATCTTTTTCAATGGTTTTGATTTGAGTTACAACGCAGGGGCCTACTTCTACTAGTGTACATGCAAGCATTTTATCATCAACGAATATGCTTGTCATTCCTACTTTTTTTCCAATTAAACCAGGCATTGCTTATAAATTTTTTAAATTTAGTCTAAAACTTTAATTTCTACATCTACACCGCTGGGTAACTCTAATTTCATCAGAGCATCTACCGTTTTTGTGCTTGAACTCACTATATCTATAAGTCTTTTATGAGCATTTACTTGAAATTGCTCCCTTGACTCTTTATTCACGTGTGGAGAACGATTCACCGTAATAATAGTTTTATCAGTAGGAAGCGGCACAGGACCATAAATTTCTGCCTGTGTCGCTTTAACTGCTTTTACTATTTTTTCCGCACTTCTATCTACCAAATTATGGTCAAATGACTTAAGTTTAATACGAATTTTTTGCGTCATTTCTTTATTATGCTTTTGATTTTAAACCTTTAACTTTCGCTATTACCTCTTCCTGTATATTTCTTGGTGTTTGTTCATAATGATCAAATACCATGGTTGAAAATGCTCTACCAGAAGACATAGTTCTTAATTGTGTAACGTATCCAAACATTTCTGATAATGGTACTAATGCATTCACAACTTGAGCTGAACCTCTTGAATCCATTGATGCAATTTGTCCACGTCTTCTATTTAAGTCACCTACAATTGTACCCATATATTCTTCTGGAGTTACAACTTCCACTTTCATAATAGGTTCTAATAAAATAGGGTTAGCTTTTAAGCATGCTTCACGAAAAGCGTATCTACCTGCTAATTCAAAAGATAATGAATCAGAATCCACTTCATGGTAAGAACCATCTATCAATCTTACTTTCACACCTTCACACAAATAACCAGCTAAAACACCTTCATTCATTGCCATTTTGATACCTTTTTCAACTGAAGGAATAAATTCTTTCGGAATTACTCCTCCTTTAATTTCATTAACAAACTCAAAGCCTTTTCCACCTTCAATAGGAGAAAATTCTACTACAATATCAGCAAATTTACCTCTACCACCAGTTTGTTTTTTGAAAATTTCTCTATGTTGAACTGTTGATGTAATAGTCTCTCTATAAGATACTTGGGGCTGACCTTCATTCACTTCCACCTTGAATTCACGTCTCATTCTATCAACAAGAATTTCTAAGTGAAGCTCGCCCATACCTGCAATAATAGTTTGCCCAGATTCTTCATCAGTTTTCACTTTAAAAGTAGGATCTTCCTCTGCTAATTTAGCTAGAGCATTGGACATTTTATCAGCATCAGCTTGAGTTTTGGGTTCAACAGCAATTTCAATAACAGGGTCAGGGAAAACCATTGATTCTAATGCAATGGGATGATCAACATCACAAATCGTATCACCTGTTCTTACGTTTTTGAAACCTACAGCAGCAGCAATATCCCCAGCCTCAACTAATTCAATAGGATTTTGCTTATTAGCATGCATTTGAACTATTCGACTAATTCTTTCTTTATCACCACTGCGAGTATTTAAAACGTAAGAACCTGAGTTTAAAACTCCGGAATAAGCTCTAAAAAACGCTAAACGACCAACATAAGGGTCAGTCATAATTTTAAATGCTAAACCAGTAAAATAATCATCATTAGAAGGTTTTCTCGTTTCTTCTTCGCCAGTTTTTGGGTTTATACCTTTTACAGGAGGTAAATCACTAGGAGAAGGTAAGTATCTACAAACCGC
Source organism: uncultured Bacteroidia bacterium (assembly GCA_938006875.1). Taxonomy (GTDB): domain Bacteria; phylum Bacteroidota; class Bacteroidia; order J057; family CALLMJ01; genus CALLMJ01. Next base: position 7,974 of record CALLMJ010000025.1, on the reverse strand, counting down.
ATCTAATGCTGCTTGAACACCTTTATTTTTAAATGAAGAACCACACATTACAGGGAAAATAGACATAGATAAAACTGCTTGTCTTAAAGCTGCAATAATCTCATCTTCTGTAATACTATCTTGGTCCTCAAAGAATTTTTCTAATAATTTATCATCATATTCAGCAACAGACTCAATTAAGTGTTGTCTCCAGTGATCTACTTCATCAATGATATCATCAGGAATAGGAACTTCTCTATAGGTCATTCCGTAATCATCTTCATTCCAAACGATACCTTTTCTAGTAATTAAATCAACAACTCCTTTAAAGTTTTCTTCAGCGCCAATTGGAACTTGTAAAGGAACAGGATTTGCACCAAGTCTTTCTTTAATTTGACTTACCACTTTAAAGAAATCGGCCCCGGCTCTGTCCATTTTATTAACGAAACAGATACGAGGTACTCCATATTTATTAGCTTGTCTCCAAACAGTTTCTGATTGAGGCTCTACACCACCGACAGAACAAAATAGTGCAATTGCACCATCTAATACTCTTAAAGACCGCTCAACTTCTACTGTAAAGTCAACGTGACCGGGAGTGTCTATTATATTAATTCTATAATCTTCGTTTCTATATTTCCAGTAGGTTGTAGTACAAGCAGAAGTAATAGTAATACCTCTTTCTTGCTCTTGAACCATCCAGTCCATAGTAGCAGCACCGTCATGTACTTCACCAATTTTGTGAACTATACCTGTATAAAATAAAATTCTTTCTGTTGTTGTAGTCTTACCGGCATCAATGTGAGCCATGATACCAATATTTCTACAATGTGCTAAATCTGTTTTTTTCATTGTCTAAAAATATTAAAATTTGAAGTGCGAAAAAGCTTTATTGGCTTCTGCCATTTTGTGAGTATCTTCTTTCTTTTTGAAAGCGGCACCCTCACCTTTGGAAGCAGAAATAATTTCATTACATAATCTTTCAGTCATAGTTTTCTCACCTCTTTTTCTGGCATAAGTGATTAACCAAATCATGCCAAGAGAGAGTCTTCTTTCGGGTCTAACTTCAGTAGGAACTTGAAAAGTTGCACCACCAATTCTTCTACTTTTTACTTCAACTACCGGCATTACGTTATTCAAAGCATTTTGAAATACCTCTAAACCAGGCTGTTGTAATTTTTTTTCTACTAAGTCTAATGCATCATAGAATATGGTAAAAGCTAAATTTTTTTTACCATGTAACATTAGTTTGTTAACAAATTTGGTTACCACTTCTGATTTGAATTTAGGATCGGGTAACACATATCTTTTAGGAGCTTTTCTATTTCTCATAAACTTTATTTTTTCTTAGCGCCTCCTTTTGCCGCTGCAGCTTTTTGATTTTTCTTTGTACCGTATTTAGAGCGACCTTGCTTTCTATCGTTAACTCCTGCAGTATCTAATGCACCTCTTACAATATGATAACGAACCCCTGGTAAGTCTTTAACACGACCTCCTCTCACTAATACAATAGAGTGTTCTTGTAAATTATGTCCTTCTCCAGGAATATAAGCAATCACCTCTATACCATTTGATAATTTTACTTTAGCCACTTTTCTTTGTGCTGAATTTGGCTTTTTTGGCGTTGTTATATAAACACGCGTACATACTCCCCTCTTTTGTGGGCAAGAATCTAAAGCTGGAGACTTACTTTTCCATACTTTTGGACTTCTTGCTTTTCTTACTAGCTGCTGTATTGTTGGCATACTTTCTTCTCTTTAATAATGAATATTTTACAAATTCAATTTTAGAACCGCAAAATTACATTTTTTCTCCTTATATTCCAAATTTTTTTTATATTTTATCTACACTTTTATTCACTTGCTTTTTTTATAAATGTGGATAAGTCTGTTTCGTTTTTAACATCACATTAAAAACAATTTTTTACTCAATAGTTTCTTAATCGTAAAGAAAACTTATTGTTTTTCCTTTTTGATTTCTGTTTTTAAACAATTCAAAGAAATTTTATAATCAGAATTTTTATAGAAAGCACGGTCTGGTAGGTTAATGGTAGAATCATAATAAGCATTTTGGATATAGTCACCCCAGATAGGAAGACACATAAAAGCCCCTTGTCCGTGATAATACGATTTAAAAAATACTCTTCTATCTATACAACCAGCCCAAATTGCAGTAACGGTATTAGGTGTTAATCCCACATACCAACTATCTGCATGGCTTTGAGTTCTACCCGTCATTCCTGCAATATCTACAGGAATACGATAATTACTTCTTGCCTCAAATGCAGTACCATTATTTGCGGTATATCTTAAACATTCCAAAGTATTGTAAGCACTTTTTTCAGAAATTGCTTTTCTTTGATTAGAAGTAAAATCTGCTAGTAAATTTCCGTTTTTATCTTCAATTTTCGTAACAAAAATGGGTTGATTCCAAGTACCTTGATTAGCAAAAGGTGCATAAGCAGAAACCAATTCAAATAAATTAAGGTCTGCCGTTCCCATACCCAGAGAAGGTACTGCCTTTAAAGGTGACGTAATTCCTAATTTTCCTGCTATATCAATTAAAAAATCAACAGAAATTTTTTCTGATAATCTAGTTACTACAATATTATACATCATAGAAAAGGCTTGAATTAAAGGAAGTGGCTCCGTAACCCAACCACCAATATTTTTGGGGGTCCATAAATCTCCCTCTGGAGTTTTGATAGTAATAGGAGTATTTTGTTCTATGGTACAAGGTTCATAACCTTTTTCAAAAGCAGCAGCATAAACAAAAGGCATAAAAATAGTACCTGCTTGCCTTCTTTCTTGTTTTATAATATCCAAAGGAAAAAATTTGAAGTCAATTCCACCTACATAAGCTAAAATATGCCCATTACTAGGGTCTAAAGTAATCAAGCCCGAATGAATTAATCCAGCAAAATATTTTAAGGAATCCCATGGAGTCAAAACGGTATCTTTTTCATAATTAGGGGATTTCCAATCAAATAATTTCATTAAAACATGTCTATCAAAAGATTTTCTAATTTCTTCTTCTGATAAACCTGCATTTTTACCAATATGATAACGGGGAGAACGTTTCATAGCAGCAATTAATATTTGTTCATTTTGTTCCCAAGGTTTTCGTGATTTGAATTCTTGATTCAATAAATCCTGTAAATAGGGGATACGCTTTTGTATAGCTTTTTCAGCATGTTCTTGTAAACGTGAATCTAGTGTTGTATAAATTTTTAGACCATCCGTAAAAAGGTTATAATTATTTTTTTCGCACCATTCTTTCAAAAACTGTTGTAAGGCTTGCCTAAAATATAAAGCAGTGCCTTGAGGTACATACTCGTGATAAGAACTTTTATTTGCTACACCCAGAGGCTTTGATTTATATTTTTCTAAATCTTCTTTGGAAATATAGCCATATTTAAAAAGTTGGTTTAAAACCACATTTCTTCTTTCTAAGGCATTTTTAGGTTTTTTTATGGGGTGATATAATGAAGGACCTTTTAACATTCCCACTAATAAAGCACTTTCATGAGGGAGTAATTCATTGGCATTTTTATTAAAATAAGTTCTTGAAGCGGTTTGAATTCCATGGATATTTCCACCATAATTCACCGTATTAAAATAAAACATTAAGATTTCCTCTTTGGAATAATTTCTTTCTAAAAGCCATGCAACAATTGCTTCACGCATTTTTCTAAATATACTTTTTTTTCTACCAATATTATCAAACATATTTCTAGCTAATTGCATGGTTATGGTTGAACCTCCACGAACACGTCCTTCAACCATTTCTAAAAATACAGCACCCAATGCTCTGGTATCAACACCTTGATGTTGATAAAATCTAATATCTTCGGTTGCTATTAAAGCGTTAATAAGTGTTTTAGGTAAATCTTTATAACGAATATTAATACGAAATTGGTCATCGTAAAAATTTCCTAATAATTTTCCATCTCTTGAATAAACCTGAGTAGAAACAGCCAAATTAGGATTTTCTAATGTCTTTAAAGATGGAATATCCCAAATCAAAATCAAAAAGAAAAGAAAATGAATAGCCACTACTACCCCCAATAAACGTAATAATTTTTTTCTGATGGGATAAAACCGATGATTAGGATTAAGAATAGCATCAATTTTTAGGGATAACGACTTAAAAAATTGCATAAATTGATAAAAGGCTATGCAAAATAAATAAAAAAACGATTAGGTAAAAAAGACTTTGCTTTGAGAAAATGATAAAAAAATTATCAGGTGATTTTTGTTTTTTATAAAAATGAGTTATTTTTGTGATGGCGTGTGGGAAAATTCGTTTTTTGAACCTATACCAAAACGAAATATAGAGATATTCCTATAGTAATGGCGGGCTTCAACTCAATGAGTTTGTATGAATTACCTTTAATGGTTAGTACACGGAAGATTACAAAGCTATAGACGCTCTTAAATCTTGTCTGATTGAAGGTTTTCAAAATAACCCAATCGCACCACACGCTTTTTTTATTTTTTTATGGCTCTTGTCATTTCTCTTTTAAATGGAGGACCCGGTAAAACTTCTACTTCAAAACCTACTTGTTTTAAATTTCTCTTAAACTGCCCTTGTGAACAATAAGTAACAATAATTCCTTCATTTTCTAATAATTGATAAATCTTTTGACATAATTCTAAAGACCACATTTCTGGTTGAACCCTAGGTCCAAAAGCGTCCCAATAAACCAAATCAAACTTTTGGGTGGTTTGAAATTCTTGTATAGTTTGGTAGTATTTCATAAACGAAAAAAATTTATTAAGATTTAGTGGTTCCTTATTAGGTAGTTCATGCAATATATCTAGCAAATATTTAGAATTTTCTAAACCCTTTAAACCTGAAAAATTCAATTGGTTGTAAATATCTTGGGATAATGGAAAAGGCTCAAAAGTTATATAATCAATAAAAGTATTGGGTTTCTGATGAGCATGAGTAAGTAAAACATTCAAACCCGTACCAAATCCAATTTCAAGAATACGAATTACATCTTTTTGTAAATAATGAAGTCCATTTTGAATATATATGTAAAGAGATTCTTGTAAAGCTCCATTTTTAGAATGGTATCTTTCGTTCCATTCAGGGATAAAAATCGTGGAAGAGCCATCATTTGTGATTTCAATTTCTAGTTTCATATTAAAATTTTACGCCGAAAAGTAAAACATCATCTATTTGTTCTGAGTCTTGTTTCCAGTCTAAATAAGTTTGAGCAAGTATTTTTCCTTGTTCTTTCATGGGTAAAGGATATAGCTCTTGAATGAGTTTTTTAAGACGACCTGTTGAGAATTTTTTATTATCTGGATTAAATTGGTCTGCATAACCATCAGAACTAAAATAAAAGGCATCACCTTTTTTTACTTGAAATTCTTTTAAAGTATAATTTCTTTCGGGGTCTTTACCACCAATATGGAATTTATCACCTTTTATTTCTTCTAATATTCCATCGGAATTGACATAATAGACGGGTCTTTGAGCGGAAGCAAACTGTAATAAATTTTTATCTTTATGATAAACCAAAATGGTTAAATCCATACCATCACGCACTTCGGAACCTTCTTCATCTTGTTTCAAAGCAGTACGAATTTCAACGTGTAATTGATTAAGAATTTTATGAGGTTCTAAAATATTATAAAGTCCAACAATTTGATTTAGGAGAGTGTTACCAATCATAGTCATAAAACCACCTGGAACACCATGCCCTGTACAATCAGCAACCGCCATGATATAAATTCCGTTTTCTTCTGTTAGCCAGTAAAAGTCCCCTGATACAATATCTCTAGGAAAAAATACTACAAAATATTCATTTCCAAAAGCTTTGGTTAAACTTTCGTCAGATGGAATCAAAGCATTTTGTATTCTTTTGGCGTAAGTTATACTATCCAAGATTTCTTGATTTTTTTCTTCAATGATATGTTTATCTTTCTCAATTTCTGATTTTTGTTCTAAAATAATTTGATTGGTTTCTAATAATTTTTGGTTTTGTTTTTCAATTTCTGATTTTTGTTGTTGAATTTCTGCGGTAGCTTTATTTATTTCTGATTGCAACCACTCATTTTGAGCTTTTAAACGCTTAGTATTGATTTCTATTCCTAACCAAATGATACCTCCTAAAAATACAATTCCTAATAACCCAAAAATAACTTTTGCTAAGGTGGTTTGGTACCAAAAAGGTTGAATTTCAAATTCGTAACTATATATTGGAGAAATTTCTTCTAAAATATTTTTGGCTCTTACTTGTAAAGTATATTTGCCAATTGGTAAGTTATTAAAACTAAAAATATTATTTTTTGACCAGTTTTTCCAAGTAGAATCTAATCCAATAAGCCTATATTGAAAATAAGTACCAGCGGGATCTTCGTAAGTAGTAGCAGTAAAATGAAACTCAATAGATTGTAAATCAGTATAAAATTTAGTAGAATTTTTATCAATTTCCGTTTGATTAAGTACGAAATGATTTTTATCAAAAAAATTTCCCGCAAAAATTAAAGAATCACGGTTAATAAAAATTTTACGAGGTAAAACAAAAAACTTAGTGGATTGAATTTCTTTTGCTCTTGGCTCAAAACGCACTAAGCCTTGTGTAGTTCCTAACCAAAAAACTACATCATTTTCACGATAAAAGTCATTGACATTTAAATTTTTGAGTTTTTTTATAGGTACTTGCTTCCATTGGTATTCTTTACTTTGTTCACTCCAAGCAGCTTGAAAAAGTTTTTCATTAGAATTTAGCCATAAATAGCCTTTAGGGTCTTTATACAAAAAGGAAACAGGCTGTGAAAGCCAATTTTCACCAAAAGAAGAATCTTTCGTAAAACGCCATTTTTGATTATCAAATTTAAAAATCCCTTCGTTACTCAATAATATTTTATTAGTAGTTTGAGCAGGTTTTAAGTCACTTGCATTGACTTGAAAAGGAATTTGCTTTATAATACTATCATTTTGAATTTGAATAATAGCAACAAACTTTGAATTTCCTAACCAAAACCAATCTCTCCGTTTATTGTCTTCAATAAAAAATTCTATATTTTGAGTAAGTGTGTCTAAGGTTTGAATTTCAAACTTTTTAGACTTTAAATCTTTCTGAATTTTAATAATACGATTTTCTGTAACTGCATAAAATTTTCCAGATTTTGATAAACATAAATCAAAAGTAGGTTCTTTTGTAACGACAATAGCAGAGTCTTTTTCTAAACGAAACAAACCCGAAAAAGAAGCAACAAAAAGTTGTTTTTGAAATTCCTTGATTTTAAAGGTAGTTGAAGCTATACCTTTTATAGGCTTAAAAATAGGAATTTGATTTTCTATAGAAAGAATAAACAACCCTCTATCAGTGGCTGCGTAAAGATTTTTATCTTTTTTAAAAATTTGATTTACACTTCCTTTTAAACCAGAACGTTCAGAAAAAAAGGTTATACCGGGGTTTAAATCTGCATAAGAAATACCCATTTCTGTTGCCATCCACAAATGCTCACGGTCATCTACCATGGTTCCAAAAACTGCTTCTGACTCTAAGCCTGCATTTCTATTTAACCAATATTGTAAATCTCCTTTTGAAGTTAATACTAAAACACCTGAACGTAAAGTAGAAATAATCAAATATCCATTTTGAGAACGTCTAATATCCGTAATAATTCCAGCTTTGTAAATATTTTCCGCTTTATTAGGAAACGGTAATACTACACCATTTTTAAAATTCCAAATCCTTTCTTGCGAACAAATTAAATAATTTCCTTCATCAATTTTTACTAAGGAAACTAATTTTTTATTAGATAAATTTTGAGTTTGTTGAATCGGTTGAAATGTTTGATTTTGAACTGCACCTAAACCCCATTTATGATGCACAATCAATGTTTGGTTTTTATTCCAAGAAACTGGATTTCCTAATGTGCATTCTTGAAGTTCTTTTCCATCATAAAAAACTAAGGTACTATCAGTACTAACATAAAACTGATTACCCAAAACATAAATTTTTCTAGAGTT
>CALLMJ010000024.1 GCA_938006875.1 uncultured Bacteroidia bacterium | reverse complement strand
GTGAGTAGCATCATAAAAAATTTCTAAAGAAGCTAATAAAGGTGCAATAGCCAAAATAGGCGGATTACTCAATTGCCAAGCTTCCGCAGTAGAAAACGGCACAAATTCTTTATCCATGAGAAATCTTGTTTTCTCTTCATGCCCCCACCAACCCTCAAATCTTGGAAGTTTTTCTTGATGATGTTTTTCATGTATAAAAATTCCTGAAATACTGCCAGGACCAGAATTTAAGTATTTATAACTGCACCAAGCCGCAAAATCAACATTCCAATCATGAAGCTTTAACTCTAAATTACCTACTGCATGAGCGAAATCCCATCCTATTGTTAAATTATAATCATGAGCAATCTGGGTAAATTTTTCTATATTAAAAGCTTCCCCTGAATAATAATTGACTCCTCCTAACAAAATTAAAGCAATTTCATGATGATGTTTTTTTATAAAATTCTCAAACTGTTCGGGAGTAGTACCTGTTTCTGTACCGCCAAAAGGTAATTCTAAAACTGCATCATAATAACCGTGAAATTTACCTTGAGAATTTACTGCATAAATATCAGAAGGAAAAGCTTTTTCTTCAATAAGAATTTTATATTTATTTTTTTGAGGTTGATAAAAAGAAACCATCAATAAATGTAAGTTTACAGTAAGACTGTTCATAGGAACCACTTCGGAAGTTTTAGCTCCAACTAACCAAGCTAATTTTTCTTGTGCATGATGATGATAAGGCATCCAAGGTCTTTTGGCTTTAAAATGCCCTTCAACACCATGCTTCGCCCAATCTTCTAATTCTTCTTGAATGTATTTTGAGGTAGTTTTTGGTTGTAACCCTAAAGAATTGCCACATAAATAGATGTAAGGATTTCCATTAGAATGAATAGGAAAATAAAATCGTTCACGAAAAGCTTTTAATTCATCGTTTTGGTCTAATTGAATAGCTGTTGCTTCGTTCATATTGAATTTTGGTGCAAAGTAAACAAAAATTTATTTATTGTTGAGGAAAATATTGGTAAATTATGTTGAAATGTAATTTTGAGATAATTGGGGAATAAAAAATATCGCTTTAAAAGACTTGGTAAGCGTGAGAGAATCGAAGAGAGAAATTCAATAATACTCATTGACCACCAGGTGGCACTACACTGCCCTTGGCTGCGAAGTTCACCGAAATGCTGAAGCGTACAGCCCGACTCAAACACTGAGCCTGCCGAAGTAGAAGAGGCACGCCCAAATAATTATCATGAAAAAAATTGGCAGATACCTTTTCAACATTTATCTTTGCACAAAAATATTAAAATATGCAAATTAAGTTTGGAACAGACGGTTGGAGAGCAATCATTGCAAAAGATTTTACTATTGAAAACTTAACACGTGTAACGGAAGCTACTTCAAAATGGTTATTTTCATTAAATAGTAATCCTTCAGTAATTGTTGGATATGATTGTAGATTTAACGGAAAATTGTTTGCAGAAACCGTTGCGAATGTTCTGGCTCATCATAAAATTAAGGTATTTATTACACCCGGTTTTGTGAGTACACCTATGATTTCGTTGGCTACTGTTCAAAGACAATGCACAGCGGGAATTATTCTAACAGCTTCACATAATCCTCCGGAATATTCAGGTTTTAAAATTAAAGCTAACTATGGAGGTCCTGCAATTCCTTCAATGATAGAAGAAGTAGAAAGAAATATTCCCGAAAAACCACAAAATTATCCATTTGATTTTGACCGTTTTTTAGAAAATAAACAAATTGAATATTTTGATGCCGAAGCACTGTATATTAATTCTATAAAACAAAGTTTTCAATTGAATGTCATGAAAAATTCAGGTTTTGTGTTGGGTTATGATGCAATGTACGGAGCGGGTCAAAATGTAATAAAAAAGTTATTTCCTGATGCCCATTTATTGCATTGTGATTATAATCCATCCTTTAAAGGTCAGGCACCAGAACCGATTGCAAGGAATTTAGTTCCTTTTCAGGAATTCATTAAAAAAGAAAAAATTCATATAGGTTTAGCTACTGATGGTGATGCTGACCGTATCGGCCTATTTGACGAAAATGGAAATTTTGTAGATTCGCATCATATCATTTTACTTTTAATTCATTACTTACATAAATTAAAAAACAAAAAAGGAAAAATTGTTTGTACATTTTCTTGTACTTCCAAAATAGCCAAAATGGCTGAATTGTATAATTTACCATTACAAGTTACAAAAATTGGATTTAAGTATATTTGTGAAATTATGCAAAATGAGGAAGTTATGGTTGGTGGTGAAGAATCTGGAGGTATTTCTGTGATGGGTCATATTCCTGAAAGAGATGGTATTTGGATGGGTCTTTTGATTTATGAGTTCATGGCGGTTACAGGAAAAACCCTTACCCAGTTAGTTCAAGATATTTATGATATTGTGGGTTCTTTTGCTGTTGATCGATATGATTTACATCTCCCCGAAGAACAAAAAATCCAAATTATAAATCAATGTAAAAACAATGAATTTCAACAATTTGGAAACTATCAGGTAAAAAGAGTAGAAAATATTGATGGCTATAAATTTCATTTAGGGAATGAACAATGGGTAATGATTAGACCATCCGGAACAGAACCTCTTTTAAGAGTTTATGCAGAAGCAGAAAATTTGGAGAAAGTTTATAGTATTCTAGATGCGACGAAAAATACAATTTTAAAATAAATTTTGAAGTTTGAAAAAAAAACTCTAATATTGCATTTTATTTGTGATAAATGGAAAAGTGGGAGTATGCAATAAGAATATCACAATTACCCATCGGAATTCATCACTATGATTTTTTGATAACAAACTCATTAAAAGAGAAGTTTCAAAGTCAATTAGTGAATCATTTTGATGTAAAAGCTCATGTCAAATTGAATAAAACCTCAGAATTTATTGAGGCTTTATTCCAATTCTTAGGAAATGTGGGCTTAAGTTGTGATAGATGCACTTTAGAGTACAGTTTTCCTATTGATAGGACCCAAAAAGTCATTTATACTTTCAAGCCCATTACTAACCCCAATGACGATGAAATCATATTTTTAAATCCTAATGCTGATTATTTGGATTTAAGCCAAGAATTTTATGATTTTATTTGTTTGGAAATACCGCAAAGAAAAGTTCCCGAAGATTGCCCCAGAGAAGACTGTCCTGATTTTTCTTTGAAAGGAGAAGAGGAAGAAATAGACCCGCGGTGGGCAAAATTATTGGAATTAAAAAATAAAGAAGATTAAACAATTAAAAATAGATAAAATATGCCAAATCCCAAGAGACGTCACAGTAAAACCAGACGTGACAAAAGAAGAACACATGACAAAATAAGCACAAAACCTTATTACATTGATACAGTATCAGGGGAAGCTACTCTTTATCACAGAGTTTGTTTAGAGAGTGGATACTACAAAGGTCATCAAATGATGAAAGGTAAAGACGAAGAATAAAATTCAACTTTACTAATTGTTACGATTATGAAAATAGGAATTGATGTTATGGGGGGTGATTATGCTCCCCAAGCTTCCTTAAAAGGATGTTTAAATGCAGTTTCAAAAATTGATTCTGATACAAGTATTTTTCTTTTTGGTAATCAACAAGTTATTAAAAATTCTGAACATTATCAAGAAATACAAAAAAATTTAGATTTAGGTAAATTTCAATTAGTAAACTGCCCAGAAGTCATAGAAATGCACGAACATCCCTCCGAAGGAATAAAATCAAAACCTAATTCTTCAATGGTTATGGGTTTGAAAGCCCATAAAATGGGGCATATTGATGCTTTTATTTCTGCGGGTAATACAGGCGCTATGCTGATAGGTTCTGTAATTATCAACGGAAAAATTCAAGGTCTATCTAGACCCACAATTGGTGCTTTATATCCTTTAATGGATGGTTTTTCTTTTATTTGTGATGTTGGTGCTAATATGGACTGTAAACCTGAACATCTGAGAGATTTTGCGGTTTTAGGCTCTATTTACATGAAAACCGTTTTTCATATTGAAAATCCAAGAGTTGCATTACTTAATGTGGGTGAAGAAAAAGGCAAAGGAAATCAACAAGTTAAAGAAGCCTACGATTTACTTGAAAATACTCACGGATTAAACTTTATAGGTAATGCCGAAGGTAGAGACTTGAACAAACATTTTGCTGATGTTTATATTTGTGATGGTTTCGTTGGAAATATTTTGCTAAAATTCGGGGAATCTTTTTATGATTTATTCAAAAAAATGAAATCTGATTTAGGAATACTCCAGAAATTTAATTTTGAGGCTTATGGAGGTACTCCTTTTTTAGGAATCAATGGTAATGTAATTATTGGACATGGTATTTCTAGTGAATTTGCCTTTGAAAACATGATTTTAAAAGCTCAAGATTTAATCAAAACTCAATTAGTTCAGAAAATTCAAAGTTATTTTGCTTAATTTTTATTTTGAATATTGATATTTGAGCTTGACCCTCAATTAGTAGGGTTGAGTTGTTATCTGTTACACTTCGTTTTAGCAATCATTTTGATGCTTTTTTCAAAAGTGTGCCACTAAGCCGTAAGTATTCCTAAAAAATCCTGAGATTTATAGAATCAAAAATCTATATTCACACACTTTGAGTTCAATTTTAAAAGCTAAAACTTCTATTTTGATTTTGAAATTTTCCATCAACTCATTGTATTTTTCATCAAAACTTTTGGGATTCAAATTACTTTGAAAAGTTTTATCATTTACCACTTATTATTGGGATAAAAAAACAACAATTAAATTATTGTTTGAGATAGTGCTTCACTAACGTTGAGGGTCTGACTATGCTGTTCGCTTCGGGATTTTGGTAAATTCAATATATCACAATCCTCCTTTACTTGCTCATGCTTCACAATCAAAGGCAATTCCACTTTTCGTGGTCAATGAATATTATCGAATTGTTCCCAAAGGATCCCTCTCGCGAACAACAAAAAAATTTGCTATTACTTAATGGGTATATAGATTTCGCTTCCCTTATCAGAAAATTCTTTAGCTTTTTCTTTTAATCCTTCTTCAAAGACTTCAAACTCATTTAAATGATTAGATTGAGCATACTCACGGATTTGCTGTGTTATTTCCATAGAACAGAATTTAGGTCCACACATAGAACAAAAATGAGCAACTTTTGCATTTTCGGAGGGTAAGGTTTCATCATGAAATTCACGGGCAGTTTCAGGGTCTAGGGATAGATTAAATTGGTCTTCCCATCTAAATTCAAAACGAGCTTTACTTAAAGCATTATCACGAATTTGAGCACCTGGATGACCTTTTGCTAAATCTGCTGCATGCGCTGCAATTTTATAGGCAATTACGCCATCTTTAACGTCTTTTTTATTGGGTAAACCTAAATGTTCTTTTGGAGTTACATAACATAACATAGCACAACCATACCAACCAATCATAGCTGCACCAATAGCTGAAGTAATATGGTCATATCCTGGAGCAATATCCGTAGTTAAAGGTCCGAGTGTATAAAAAGGTGCTTCATGGCATTCTTTGAGTTGTTTTTCCATATTTTCTTGGATTAAATGCATAGGAACATGCCCTGGTCCTTCAATCATCACTTGAACATCATGTTTCCAAGCAATTTTAGTTAATTCTCCAAGAGTTTCTAATTCAGCGAATTGAGCTTTGTCGTTAGCATCAGCAATAGAACCTGGTCTTAAACCGTCTCCCAAAGAAAAGGAAACATCATAAGCCTTCATGATTTCGCAAATTTCTTCAAAATGAGTATATAAAAAATTCTCTTTATGATGAGCCAAACACCATTTTGCCATAATAGAACCTCCTCTTGAAACAATACCCGTAACACGGTTTGCTGTATAAGGAATATATTTTAGCCTAACTCCTGCATGAATGGTAAAATAATCTACTCCTTGTTCTGCTTGTTCAATGAGGGTATCCTTAAAAATCTCCCAAGTCAATTCTTCGGGGCGCCCTCCTACTTTTTCTAAGGCTTGATAAATAGGTACAGTTCCAATGGGTACAGGGGAATTTCTTAATATCCATTCACGAGTTTCATGGATATTTTTTCCTGTGCTTAAATCCATAATGGTATCAGCTCCCCATCTACAAGCCCAAACCGCTTTTTCTACTTCTTCTGCAATAGATGATGTAACTGCTGAATTTCCAATATTAGCATTAATTTTAACCAAAAAATTTCTACCTATTATCATAGGCTCACTTTCAGGGTGATTAATATTTGCGGGAATAATTGCACGACCCGCCGCAATTTCTTGTCTTACAAATTCTGGAGTAATTTCTCCTTTGGAGATTCTAGCACCCCAATCAAAGCCCTGATGTTGTTGAAATAAATATTCTTTGTAAAGCTCTAAACACTGATTCTCACGGATAGCGATGTACTCCATCTCGGGAGTAATTATTCCTTTTTTGGCATAATGTAATTGAGTAACATTATATCCTTTTTTTGCTCTTAAAGGTTTCGGTATGTGAGGGAAACGAATAGAATCTAATTCTGGCTTAAATAAACGTTCTTTACCATAATCAGAAGTTATTTCAGGAAGTTCTTCTACATCATTTCTATCTAAAATCCATGATTTGCGTATTTTTTTTAACCCTTTGTAAATATCTATATTTTGATTAGTATCGGAGTACGGTCCAGAAGTATCATAAACTACAACGGGCAGTTCTCCTTTTGACAAATGAATTTGTCTCATAGCTACTTCGATAGGGTAAAGTTTGCCTTTTATATAAATTTTTTCAGATTTTGGAAATGCACCAGTTGTAATAATTTGATTATCAGGAATAATTTCTAATTTTGCCATTTTAATATTGTAATATGAATTTCAAAATTGCTAACAAATTCGCAAAATTGCAAGTTCAAATAAAATTAATTTTATCGGGAAAGCTTTTTAAATAAATACTTGAATTGAAAATGAAATCATTGTAAAAAATTTCTGGGCCCGAGAAAGTAAAGTCTTTTTAAAATTTTGAAAATCCATTAATGAAAAAATTGTCTTAAAAAATAACCTGTGAAAGTTCTAATTTTGTTGTAATTTTGCCACTATGATTTTTCTGCAACCTTGGGTACTTTGGTTTTTATTGTTTCTTTTAATACCCATCATTGTACATCTTTTTAATTTTCAGAAGCCTAAAAAACTACTATTCAGCAATATACAATTTATTAAAGAGGTTGATAAAGTAGTTACACAAAGAATTAAACTCAAACAATGGCTTTTGTTAATAGCACGTTTATTAGCAGTAGCTTCTTTAGTGTTGGCTTTTGCTACTCCAGTAATAAAAAACCATGAAAATTCATTGGGCAACTCAGGAAATCGTTCTGTTATTGTATTGATTGACAATTCGTTGAGTATGTCTGCTTCTAATCCTAAAGGTATGTATTTAGACCAAGTAAAATTTTTAGCCCGTGAAATTGTTAAATCCTATGAGCCTACAGATGAGTTTCAAGTTCAGACTACCGGAAAATTACGATTAAATACTACTTTTGTTCGTCAGAGTGAAGCATTAGAAAGAATTCAGGAAATCAGTTTTCACCAAAATCGCTTTAGTTATAAGAAATTGGTAGAAATATTACCTTTTTTATTTCAAAATGCAGGTAGTGCGAACCGTTCTATTTATATTTTGTCTGATTTTCAAAAATCAACATTTTTATCTGAGGTAACAGAAAAAAAATGGTCAGAAGAATATAAAGTACATTTTGTTCCAATCTCAAATCAAACGTTTAAGAACGTTTTTATTTCTGAAATACAGCCTGAAAGTCATGTCTTTGAGAAAGGTAAACCTTTAACACTGAAATTAAAAATTCAAAATTTATCTGATGAAAAAATTCCCAAATTATCCATTCAAACAGAAGTAAATGGAAAAATTGTGGCTATTTCTTCTGAAAGTTTAGAACCTAACGAGATTAAGAATACCTCAATAACATATACTGTTCAAGAAACAGGTTGGCAACAAGCCAAAATAATTTTAGAGGATTATCCCATTCAATTTGATAATGCTCGTTATTTTTCTTACTATGTTGCGGAGAAACATCCTGTTTTATTGGTCAAAGGAAATGAAAATTCCTTGTATTTAGAAAAATTTTTGTTAGAAGTTGCTAGTAATTTTCATTTAAAATCGGTGAATACTTTTGAGTTGAGTAATGAAGATTTGAAAAATTATGAGGTACTAATTTTAATGGGAATTAAAGAGTTATCAAACGGAAATGCTAATAGAATTAGCGAATGGGTAAAACAAGGTGGAGGACTTTTGTTCTTTCCTCATGAAGAAATGAATGTAAAAGAAATACAAAATTTATATGACCAATTCAAAGCAGGTCAATGGAAAAATCTTGAGTTGCTTACTCAAAAAGTTTTAATGGAAAATCCTGATGTAGATATGCCCTTTTTTAAGGATATTTTTCTACCCAGTAAAAAAAATGCAGAATTAGAAAGCCCACATTTTCAAAAAATTTATGGTTTTCAACCTAACCCTAAAAGTGTTTATCAAAATATTTTAAAATTAAAAAATCAAGAACCTTTGTTGGTTCAAAGCAGAATAGGCTCTGGATTGGTGTTTACTTTTACTATTTTTCCTAATTTAAAATGGTCAGATTGGGTTATGCATTCTTTGTTTGCTCCTTTGATTTATAAGTCATTATGGTTAGCTTCTAATGCACAAAAATGGTTTTTACAGATGCCTATTGGAGAAAGTGAAATTTTTAAAATTCCGAGTTTATCTAAAAGTTTAGTAAAACTAAAAAGAGATAATAAAGAATGGATACCTGAACAATACCCTCAATCAGGAATATTAAGTCTGAATTTTAATAAGTTAGAATTAGAGCCCGGTAATTATCAATTGGTTCAAGGTGATTCATTATTTGCTTGTATTGGATTTAATATACCTATTTCCGAATCGGATTTAACCCCTGCTCAATCAGACTTTTTAAAACAAAACGGTTTAGTTCTGGATACCAATACTAATGTGCTTACTCAATCTATTCAACAATCCGAGCAAGGTACCCCTTTATGGAAATATTTTTTAATTTTTTGTTTATTAATGTTAATTGCTGAATTACTTATTCTTAAATTCATCCGATGAATATCAACAATTTAGAGGATACTATTGTAGCTATTGCAACAGGAGACGTTATATCTGCAATTGGTATAGTACGTTTATCAGGAAAAAATACTTTTGATATTATACAAAAATTAATTCCTTCTAAAAACCTTAAAGATTCACCATCGCATACGCTTCATTTTGGTAAAATTTACGATGAAAATCAGAAAGATATTGATGAAGTGGTGATAAGTTTGTTCAAAGCTCCGCATTCTTATACGGGTGAAGATGTCATAGAGATTTCGTGTCATGGTAACCCTTTGATTTTAAAGAAAGTAATCGAAACTTGTATTCATTATGGTGCAAGATTAGCAAATCCAGGAGAATTTACTTTACGTGCTTTCTTAAATGGAAAATTAGATTTAATTCAAGCAGAAGCCGTTGCAGATTTGATTCATGCTCAATCCGATAAAGCTCATGAACTCGCTTTAAAACAACTAAAAGGCGGTTTTTCTAATGATTTAAAAGCTTTAAGAACTCAATTATTAGATTTGGCAAGCCTGTTAGAATTAGAATTAGATTTCAGTGAGGAAGATGTTGAATTTGCTAATCGTGAACAACTTAACCAAACCCTTTTACAAATTTTTTATAAAGTAAAGCATTTAAAAGATTCTTTTCGTTTAGGAAACGTTATCAAGAAAGGTATTCCTACGGTCATTGCAGGTAGACCCAATGCTGGTAAATCGTCTTTATTAAATCTTTTGTTGAACGAGGAACGAGCCATTGTCTCTGATATTGAAGGTACTACTCGGGATACCATTGAAGAAGCTTTGAACCTTAATGGAATTTTATTTCAATTTATTGATACCGCAGGTATCAGAAAAGCTACCGATACCATTGAAACCCTTGGAATTCAAAAAACCTATGAAAAAATTCAAAAAGCTTCTGTATTAATTTATTTATTTGATTGTCAATTAACTACAACAAAACAAGTTTTTGAAGACTTACAATCTTTTCCATTAGAAAATTTATATTTGATCTTGGTTGCTAATAAAATAGATTTGAACCCAAATTTTGAGTTTGAGGAAAGGCTTACATCATTAGCATCAAAAACATTAAAAATCACTTGTAAAGATTCTCAAAGCGTTGATAAGATAAAGCAAAGTTTAATAGAATATGCTCAAAATCAAACAGTTTTAGATTCTACTATCGTTACGAATACAAGGCATTACGAAGCTTTAGAAAGATGTTATGAGGCTTTATCGCATGCCCTAAACAATATGAAAAATCAAGTATCTTCTGAGTTTATAGCCCAAGATTTAAGGCAAGTGTTATATTATTTGGGTACTATTACTGGAGAAATTTCCAATGATGAGATTTTAAGTAATATATTTAGTAAATTCTGTATTGGTAAATAATTTGTTTTCTAAACGGCATAGATATGTTTCTTATTTCCAACTTTTTACAGAATCTTCTTTTTTATGCAAAATACTAAATCGTTGTTTATCTATTGTGATAAGATGGGTCAAATTTTTTTGTTCAGGAAATTTACGGAATAAAATACGGTTGTTTAACGCAAGATTTTTGGTAGAGGCAATTTGGGGATATTCAAAATAAATTTCAGCTTTATCAACGGATATTTCCATTCCAACCCAATCAAAAGAAAGTTTTTTTCCGTTTTGATAAAGTAGAAAATATTCTTTGAAATAGTTTTGTGTATAATTTTGAATATTAGGGTCAGTAATAAAAATTTTTTTTTGAAAAAAATCAGATAATTCGATTTCAAGGTCGTCCCAAAAGACGCTGGAAATTACTTGGAGGGAGTTTTGTGTTTGCTGAATTTGAGTGATAGATAAATAGAATTTATGAGGAGGTATTTTAAAGTAGAGAAAGCAAGGCTTTTTTTTAAGCGTGAGGTGGCTGTAAGGTTTAGCACTGCCTTTGACTGAAAGGAAAAGGATTGCCGAAGCGATTAGCGAAGCCTGAAAGACACCGACCCTGAACGAAGTGAAGGGACACGCCCAAATAGAAAATATTTTTTTTAGCATTAATTAGCAGATACCATAGTAGAAGTCAATGCTTTTTGTTCTAAATCGGTTTTAATGGGAAGGATAACAGTAAAGGTAGTTCTACCTGGAACAGATTCAACGGATATGGTTCCATAGTGTTTTTCAATAATTTTTTTACAAATATCTAGACCAAGCCCTGTTCCTTGACCTTCGGGTTTGGTGGTAAAGAAAGGTTCAAAGATTTTTTGTTGAATTTCTGGTGGAATTCCTTTTCCCGAGTCAGTGAACTTAATGACGATGTTATCATCAATTTTTTTGATACTGATTTCTAAAGTTCCTTTACCACCCATTGCATGAATGGAATTGGATAAAAAGTTCGTCCAAACTTGGCTAAGTTCGTCTGAATAAGTATAAATAGAAGGTAGATTTTCCTCAAAATCTCTAATGACATCAATTCCATATTTTAGTTGGTTATGGTAAATGGTTAGAACGACGTTCATGTTTTCAATGAGGTTAGTTGGTACCGGTTTGTCATCTAATTGTTTACGGGAATAATTTTTCAAAGCAAAAACAATTTTTTGGATTTTATGAATAGCAATTTCTATATTGTTGATATTTAGGCGAATTTTACCCATGCTGTTAGCCATATCCAAAATAAAATCGGATTCAGGAAGTTTTAAAAGAGAAATAAATTCTTCAATATCTTTAATTAATCCAATTTTTACTAATTTGGGGGCAACCGTGTTATCCTCAATACCATGGGATTCTAAAATAGCTTGAATTTCTTTTTTGTATTGTCTTTCTTCGCGGCTTGAAAGTTGGTCTGAGAAATTCATAGCTCTTTCAACCATTTTATTGAAAAGAGCAATTTGTTCATCATTAAGGATTTTGTAGAGTTTAGGGCTTTCTAGAAATACGAGTTCCATACCGTTGGAAATGTTGGTACTAGCGGCTTGAATCGCACCTATGGGAGTATTGATTTCGTGGGCTATGCCCGCCACTAATTGCCCTAATGTAGCCATTTTTTCTGCTAAAACCAATTGGTCTTGGGCATTTTTAAGTTCTGAATAAGCAGTTTCAATTTGTTTACTGGCTTCTTGTTGAGCAGTTACATCAATAAATGCAGCTAAGACTGTATCCATACCTTGGTAAGAAACCAATTTTAAACTTAATAATATCCAACCTTTTTTTAATTTTCCATTATCATTGAATTCAAAGGAAAGTTCTTTATTATGAATTTCTTTTTCAGGGTTTTCTTGAAGTTCTTGAATTAAATCTTGCCAACTTTTTTGTACTAAAAAATTAGGAATTCCTTTATTGGTGAGGTCTTTGGTGGGTGTATTTAAGAATTCTGATAAGCCTTCATTAGCATAAATTATCACTAAAGTGGAAGGAGACATCAAAAATAATGGTATAGGAATACCTTCAGCAATTTTTTGGAATTGTTCGGCAGCTTTGGTTGTTTCTGTTATATCTCTGTAAGACCAAACTCTCCCTAAAATTTCTTCTCCTACTTTTTGAGGAAATGAATATCTTTCAATAGTTCTGCCGTCTTTTAATTCAATTTTATCGTAGCTTTCTTGATTTCTATGATTGTATAAAAATAAAACTTTGTTCATAAAAGCCGCAGGGTCTTTAACTTGTTTTAGTATATGGGATAAAACTTGTTTATCGTCTTGAGATTCAATGATATTTCTGGGAATGTTCCAAATTTGAATAAAACGATTGTTTACGTTGAGCATTTTCCCTTGCGTATCTACTGCTAAAATACCATCTGCTGTAGCTTCAAAAGTAGCACTTAACAAGGATAAAGATTGGTCAACACTTTTTTTTACGTCTTCAAGTTCTTCATTGGCTCTTTGGTATTTTAAAGATTGAATTTCTAAATCTTTAATTTTACTTTTTAGATTTTCTTCGTTTTTTTCTAATTCAGAAAATTTTTTTTGAGTTTTATTATAACTTGGAAGAACTAATAAAAAATAAGAAGCTAATCCTATTAACCAAATAGCTATGCTTCCGATAGTTATGTAATTGGGTAATGTTATATTGGAAGTTATAGGGAGAATAATCGTTAATAGTCCTAACAAAAGAAATAAAATGATGCTTATCCATAAGGATTGATGGGTATTTAGTTTCATAAATTTGTTTAATTTTGCACGGTTGCAAAGTTAATAATTTTTTTTTAAAATTTTTACATGAAATCTCTAAATAAAATGAATAATTTTTCCACGCAATATGCAGTTATGGAACATTTTTATACTATTCAAGGCGAAGGTCATTGGGCTGGTACTCCTGCCTATTTTGTTCGTTTAGCTGGTTGTGAGGTGGGTTGTCATTGGTGTGATGTAAAAGAATCTTGGGATAAAAATTTATATCCTTTATTAACTGTGGAACAAATTTTACAATTTATTCAAAATACGCTTACTCAAAGAGTAGTCATAACTGGTGGTGAACCTCTTCAACAAAATTTGGATTCATTATGCGAAGTTTTACATCAAAATCATTACAAAATTCATTTAGAAACGTCTGGGGCATTCCCTTTAAGTGGAAATATGGATTGGGTTTGTTTATCCCCTAAGAAGTTCCAAAAACCTTTATCTTCCATTTATGAATATGTTCACGAATTAAAAGTGGTTATATTTAATGTATCTGATTTTAAATTTGCAGAAGAACACGCTTCTTTATGCCCTAAAAATACTCACTTGTTTTTACAACCTGAATGGTCAAGAGAATCCCAAATGTTGCCTCAAATCATTGAGTATGTAAAAATAAATCCTCAATGGAGAATTAGTTTACAAACCCATAAATACATGAATATCCCTTAATTAATTTTTTACGTCTCTCATTAAAGTAGTAAT
>CALLMJ010000023.1 GCA_938006875.1 uncultured Bacteroidia bacterium | reverse complement strand
TGGGATTCAATGGATAAAACTTGTTTTTTGTAAGGTTATAAATTCCATTGAATGTCATAGAAGTAATAAAAGTATCCTGATTAAAGACCAAAAAATTGTTAATATAATTGAGATACTCTTCCCTTTTAGATAGTTTTCTATCATATTTCGCTTTAATTTGAGCAATATTCCATGTTCCATTATCATTTTTGTAATAACCAATAGCGTATGAGCCTGTATCAAAATAATCTGAAAATTTATTTGAAATAATTACTTGTGATAACATTTTATTATCGCTCATGAGTACACCTATCTCGCATCCAGAGCCTATAGAAGTTTTTAGTAAATTATTTTTTTCATCATCTGGCACATGCTGTACATGAAGAATATTAAAATCTAAATCGGTTTCAAGTATCATGGAAATAGAATTTGAGAAAATTTGATTTTTTTCAATTTTACGGACACTTCCATCCGCTAATTTTACTTTAAAAGCATATTTTGCAGGAATAATAATTTGTAAAATAAAGAAAATGTATAACTTTTGGTTGTAATGAATTAAATTAAATAATTGAAGGTTAGGTCTATTGATTGCTTCTAAAAAAGAATAGTTATTTGCCTTTGCATAATTCACAAGAAAAGTATCAGGCTCAATTTGGGCATAAATCACAAATGGGTCTAATTTATTGATATTAAAAATTTTTTCAATTTTTCCATTTGTATTATACCGAATGATAGCTCCATGAAAACCTAATAAACGATACAATTTATCTTCAATTTTTAGAATTTTATCGGTTGACTTTAAAAAAAGTGTATTATCGTCGGGTTTTTCCATTATGATAATAGTATCCTTTTCCACAGAAAATTTTTGATATTTTAACATATCTTTAAACGCGTGTGTAGATGCTTTTCCTAAATTTTTGTATACTAAATTTCGGTTAAAGAAATAATAAGTCGTTTGAAAATTATCAGAATGAAGTAGTTTTAAATAGACAGTTTCATCGTCAATAATTTTAATTTTTCTTGCTTCCTCTGGTTTAAGTAGCAAGGCTTTTTGTAAAAATGAAGAATAATCGGTTTTCGATAAAGTATTTCTATTGAGCATCAACAAAACAATATCATGACCACGGTTTAAATATTTTTTAGCAATATTCAAATCATTGAGAATTTGAGGGGCAAGAGTAACCTCAGAAAACTGTAACTTAAAAGCAAAAACAAAATAGGAAGATTTCAAATCAGGAATTCGCGTTCTTAATAAACTGTCAATATCAATATCCGTCTTTATGACAGGAAATAAACCAACGTTACGAGATTTATGATACTTAATTTTAGAGATTTGAGCGTAAATTTCGTTATTTTGAAAATGATAAATCAATATCAGAAATAATAAGGTCAGTTTTGTATACATAATATTCAATGAAATTCAAAAATAAAACTAAACGCATTACCCAATTAGGAAATGCGTTTAGTTATGGAATTTTATTTTATAACAATAGCATCGTAAGAAGAATTGAAATATAATCGAGTGAAATTAGAACCCTGATATATTTCGTTCATATCATCATCATACGATTTATTGTCTACTACTTTAAGTTCGCCGTCATCTTCTATTAATTTTACGCAGGCACAACTTTTCTTTCCTCTTGGACACACATTGCAATTACCTCCTTTTCTGTTGCCTGCGATTACAGTTAAACTAAAAGAAATTTCATTCCAGTTAATCTCTTGTTCTAATTGTGATGTTTTTAGCACTTTATTTTTGTTCACAATTTTAATCCCTGGGATACTTTCTAATTGTTGTATTGTCCTTACTCTTTCATAACGAATACCATTAAGGATAGCATAATCATCGGTTACTTCGTCTGTAATAAGCGTAGTTTGTGCACTAACGCAAAACACTAAACACACTAACATCATGAACGCTGTAAGCGTTACTTTTCTGAAATGAAAACGGAATTTTGACATATATTTAAATATTAAATGGTTAAAAAATATGCTTGCAAAACAAAAAAAAATACGTGTCAAGAGGAGAATTTATAAAAAACGTTAAAAATTTAGGTTTATGGACGATTAATTCATGATTTATGAAATATTCATTGTAAATAAAAACGAAAAAATTAATCTATTTGGTTTGAATACTAATTTATCAATTTTTTGTATTTTTGGGCATAATATTTTTTTATGCCTTTTTTTCAGAGTGTTTATGGTAAAGTTTATTATGAATTACATGCTAATCCAAGTCGTCCAACTTTAGTATTTATTGGAGGATTAACGCAATCTACAATGTCTTGGACGGGTGTAATTGCTGGACTAAAAAACGATTTTCAATGTTTATTGTTAGATTTAATTTTTCAAGGGCAGTCAGAGGAATATTCAGAATATTTAAGTTTTGAGCAACATGCAGGGGTGGTTCATGAATTATGTCTTTCTTTAAATTTGGAGAATTATATACCAGTAGGAATATCTTATGGCGGAGCAGTAGCCATGCGTTTGATGACCCATTACGGTTCTTATATCCCTAAATGTGTTTTAATTTCTACATTTGCTCATAAACCGAAACATTTTGAAGCCATTGGCGAAAGTTGGTTATTAGCTTTACAAAAAGGAGGCTATGAAATGTTCTCAGAAGTACTTATGCCTTGGGCTCTGGGTAAATCTTACTATGAAAATCCTTTAATTCCATTAGAAGTTTTAAAACAACTACGTCAAAATTTTCCGATGTCGGTAAGTAGATTACAAAAATTGGTAATGGCAACCGCAGTTTCTCAAGATTATAGAAATGAATTAAAAACATTTAAAAATCCTGTATTAGTAATTTTTGGAGAAGAAGATTTAATCACTACTCCTGAAATGGGGCAAGAAATTTTTAAAAATTTGCCCACAGCGAAATGGGTTTTGATTGCAAAAAAAGGGCATACCTTAAATTTAGAAGCCGCTCAAGAGTTAATTAATGAAATAAAAAAATTTTTGCTTTTCTAAATCGGTAGCTTCGGTACAGCTGCGCCTACATAGTCACACAATAGCATGGTCGTTGAGTAATGAGTTTTGCGAATGTACCGAAATGACCACTTTTCTAAAACGGTGGCTTCGGTACGATTCGCCTATTGAATTTATCGAGGTGCGAAACTTATCAGCTACTTTTCTTTAAGTCCCGAGTAAAATTATAAATTTCTATCACCAGTATCCCATTTTGCTTGCATCATTTTAATATTTTCTTTTTTGTGGAAGAAATAAAACACTTGAGGTAAAACCGTTAAAGCTAAAAACATACAAATCATTAATCCACCAACAATCATAATGGCAAGAGGTTTTTGAATTTCTGAACCCATTCCTGTGGAAATTGCGGCAGGTAGTAATCCCATAGAACCCATTAAGGCTATCATCAAAATAGAACGTATTCTACTAAAAACACTGATTTCAATAGCTTTTTCTATTTCCATTCTTTTTGAATTTTCTTTCATTACAGCAATCAAAATGATACTATTTATGGTATTGACACCAAATAAAATAATAAAACCAATACCTGCTGAAATTCCAAATATAGTTCCTGTAACCCATAAAGAAATAAAACCTCCAATAAAAGCAAATGGAATGGTGGTTGTTGCTATGAAAGTATCTTTTAAACTACCAAAATTGAAGTATAGCAAAAATAAAATGAGGATTAAAACCGCTGGAACAATAATAGCTAATTGACGGGTTGCTCTTTCTTTACTTTCAAATTCACCAGCCCAAATCATTTTATTAGCTTCTGGTAATTTTACTTCCTCATTAACTTTTTGTTTTGCTTCTGAAATGGTACTTCCTAAATCTCTACCCTCAATACTAAATCCAATGGCAATGTAACGACTACTTCCTTCTCTATAAATAAATGTAGGACCTGTAATAAACCTGATATCTGCGATTTCTTTTAAAGCAATTTTTTTGTTATTAATAGTAGGAATTAAAATTTCACCGATTTTACTGGGGTTATCACGATATTCTTTTTGGAAACGTAAACGAACATCAAACATACGTTCATTTTCATAAAAAGTGGTAGCCGCCCTCCCGCCAATAGCCATTTCAATTACAGCTTGAGCATCAGCCATAGCTACACCATATTTTCCCATTTTCTTTTCATCAAAAGCAATTCTTAATTCCGGTAAACCAATGTTTCTATAAACATTTAGGTCTTTAATACCATCAACCTTTTTCAGAACATTGGCTACTTGGTCAGCATAATTTTCTAAATCAAATAAATTCTCTCCAAAAATTTTTATAACTAAAGAGCTTTTTACTCCAGCAACATACTCTTCAACATTATCTTGAATGGGTTGGCTAAAACCAAATACAATACCAGGATAGCTATTGAGTACTTTTCGCATTTCCTCAATTAAATCATCTTTTTGAATTTTTCTTTTCCATTCTTTTTCTGGATGTAACTGGATATGAAATTCTATATTAAAAAAACCCGTCGGGTCAGTACCATCGTTAGGTCTTCCAACTTGGTTTAAAACAAATTTTACTTCTTCAAATTTTCTTAATTTAGATTTCATTTGTTGAGCTAAACGGGTAGATTCTTCAAGATTTACACTATTGGGCAAAGTTGCACGAATATAAATAGCCCCTTCATTGAGTTTGGGAATAAATTCAGAACCATAAAAAGCAAAGGCTACACCGCATGCAGTAAGTAGTGCTAAGTAAATGCCAATAGTTGTTTTTTTAAATTTACTGCTTAACAAAAATAATCTATATAACCAATTTCTTAGATTTTTGGAAATAATATTTTCTTTTTCGTAAATATTTTTTTTCAAAAGTGCTTGGCATAAAGCAGGAACATAAGTTATACTCAAAAGTAATGAACCCAGCAATGCGTATCCTAAGGTAAAGGCTAAAGGAGAAAACATTTTTCCTTCTACTTTTTGAAAAGAAAAAATGGGTAATAAAGCAACAATCAAAATGATTTGAGCAAATACAATATAAGTTGCTACGCTTCCTGCACTTTCTTTGATTAACCCACCTTTGTACATGTTATTAAAGCGTTCCATTCCAACATTGTGGGCTTTTTTTTCCATCGCAACAAATACTGTTTCAACGATTACTAACGTACCTTCTAATAACAAACCGAAATCAATAGCACCCATCGAAATCAAATTGGCAGGCAATCCTTGAATACGTAACATTAAAATTGCAAATAAAAAGGATAAAGGTATAACTGAGGCTACTATAACCGTTGTCCTCCAATTGTATAAGAACACAAAAACAATAACAGAAACTAAAAAAATACCTTCTATCAAGTTTTTACTTACCGTATTCACTGTCGCATTGACTAATTCAGTTCTATCAATAAATGGTTCAATTTTTATATCTTTAGGTAAAATACGTGTATTTAATTCCGAGATTTTTTCTTTCAACCTTGCAATGACTTCCCCAGGATTTTCTCCTCTTAGCATAATAACAATTCCTTGAACCAAATCTTCATCGTTTTGTAAACCTACTATACCCAAACGAGGTTTTGCGGATATTTGTACTTCCGCTACATGCTTTACTAAAATTGGATTATTACCTTCATTTTTTACCAAAATATTTTCAATATCTTCTAATTTTTCTAGTAAACCAACTCCTCTTACAACATAAGCTTGGTCACCTCTTTCAATAACATCACCACCTACATTAATATTACTTTTTGATACTGCTTCAAAGACTTCTAACGGAGAAATATCATAATTATGAAGTAGGGTTGGATTAATTTTGACTTCGTAAATTTTTTCTTCTCCTCCAAAACTAACAATACTTGCAACCCCTGGAACGGATAACAATTCTCGTTCAATAACCCAGTCATGGATAGCAGTTTGTTCTTTAATAGCTCTTTTACTTCTTAGAACATAACGAAAAATTTCGCCGGTAGCACCATAAGGAGGTTCTATACTTGCTTCTGCTCCGTTGGGTAAACTTAAACCTTGTAAACGATTAGCAGTATATTGCTGAGCAAAAAAATCATCTACTTCATCTTCAAAAATGATGGTTACTACTGATAAACCAAATAAAGAAATGGAACGAACTTGGGATTTTTTAGGAATTGTATTAACAGCTTTCATAATCGGTAGAGTAACAAACTTCTCTACTTCTTCAGCACTACGTCCTGGCCACTGTGTAATAATTCTGGTTCTGGTATTGGTTACATCAGGAAAAGCCTCAATAGGTGTATGAATATAGGCTATAATTCCTGCTATCAATAACATAGCAGTAAAAAAGAAAACAATAATAGAATTTTTTAATGAAAATCCTACAATTCCTTGAATGAACTTTTCCATAGTATTTTATTGATTTTGAAAGTGATTGATATGCTCGTAGATTATTAACTGATTTTTGGTAATTATGCTTTCATTTTCATTGATTCCTGCTGATAAATAAGTGGTACCATTATTCTTAC
The DNA here is from genome assembly GCA_938006875.1 of uncultured Bacteroidia bacterium. Classification (GTDB taxonomy): domain Bacteria; phylum Bacteroidota; class Bacteroidia; order J057; family CALLMJ01; genus CALLMJ01. The sequence goes on along the minus strand of CALLMJ010000023.1, from coordinate 16,210 downwards.
TCAAAATTTCCACTTTTCTTACTTCTATCTCACAGTCTGATTTGTAAACTACTACATAGTATTGGTTATTATCAAAAACAATTGCATCGGTGGGTACACTTATTACATTTTGATTTCCTTTTTTAATAACAATTGCATCTACTAGCATGCCTGGCTTGAGCTTTAATTCAGGATTGGGCAGTACTACTCTTGCTTTTAAAACTTTTTCCTCTTCATCATATACATTTGAAATAGATTGAATCACTCCTTTAAATATTTCACCTGGATAGGCAATCGTTTTAATATTCACTTCCATGCCTTCTTTAATATTTTGAACATTGGAAGCATAAATATTTACCAGAACCCATACTTCATTTAAATTAGAAATGGTAAATAATGGTTCGCTATTTTCATGAATTTGCGTTCCTACAGAAATAGATTTTGAGGTAATAATTCCGTTACTTGGGGCTTTAATTAAAAACACTCCTTTTTCTTTACTAGCACTAAATAAATTTAAGTTAGACTCAATTTTTTGTTTTTGACTTTTTAAAATATCTAATTCACTTTGAGCTTCTAAAAGTTCTTTTTGAGAAGTTATACCATCATTAAACATAGATTGTGCTACTTGCAATTTCTTTTCTGAAACTACAATTTGAGACTCTAAATTTTTTAATTCTGTTTGTAAGTTACTCAATTCTGTGCTTCTTAATTCGGCTAATACTTGTCCTTTGGTAACTTTATCCCCTAATGAAAAATAAACATTGGATATAATTCCACCTACCAAACTTACAAAATGCACCACATTATCAGGATTGGTTTCCACTTTTCCTGTTAAATGAATACCTTCTTTAGCTTGCTGAATAATTGGTTTATCAAAAGTAGTAATTACTTTCATATTTTCATCTAAACAAAATTTAGTAGTCTTTTCTTTTTTATGCTCTTCTCTGGGTTTTTCGTTGCATCTAATCAGCCATAATAAAATTCCAACACTATAAAGCAATATTCTGATATTTTTCATTTTCTGACAAGGGTTAATAGTTGATAATATCATTTCCTACTACGTAATTTAATTCTTCAATTTTCTGATAAATATTTTTTTGGGTTTCAAAAAGCAACTTTTTGTTTTGCAAAAATGCTTCTGTAAAATCTAAGTATTCTAATAAACTGATATTTCGGTTCATAAAGTTTTTGGAGTAATTACTAAAAAGCTCTTCCATAGATTGAGCTAATTGAGGTTCCATAGCTTCAAAAAGTTTTAAGGTATTTTCTAAATTTCTATAAACCAAAGCAATTTCATTTTCAATTTTCAATTCTAAATGCTGATATAGGGTTTTGGATTGTTCAACTGCTATTTGGGCATATTGAATATTACCTTGATTTCTATTAAAAACAGGTATATCCATAGAAATACCCAGTCCAAAAAAGTTATACATAAAATTTCCTCCTCTATCATAACCCGCTTTGAACGTTATATTTGGGACTCTTTGTGATTTCTCATAATTATAAAGCTTTTCTTGATACATTTGTAGGTAAAATGCAGTTTTTAAATCAGGTCTCGTTTCTTTGGATTGATTGATAATTTCAGGAAGTTTTGGAAGTTGAAAATTCACTACATTAGTAAATAAATTTTCTGTTTGAATTTGCAAATATGTAGAAGAAGGTAAACGTAATAAAACTTTTAGTTCCTTTTGATTATTTATAATTTCGTTTTCCAACTCATAAATTTTTTGTAAAAGTTCTAGTTCTAATGCCCTTAAACGCACATATTCTCCTTTAGGAATATTTCCTTGTTCAACTTGATTTTTTAAGGCTTTGGTTAAAATAGAAACAGAATTCAATTGTTTTTGATACAGTTCTTTTTGTAACTGATAGTATTGAATTTCAATAATTTGTAAACGAACTTCTAATTTTAAATTTCTCAAAAGTTCTTCAAAATATTGTTTAGATTTTTCTACATTCGTTTGTTCAAGAGCAACTAATTTTTTTCTTTTACCAGCTGTTAAAACTAATTGTTCAAAAGAAAAAGCTAATTGTTGATTTTTGGCGATATTGGAATTTCCAAAACCTTTTAATTCTTCTCCAAAAACCGATAATTGTTTAGAAGTAGCCCATAAATTGATTTCATCTAATGTTATGGTAGGATTATTCCATAATTTCGCTTGTATAACCATTGCTTCTGCTTTGGAAATTTCTAATTTTTCAGCCATTAAGGCAAGATTTTGCTTTAAAAATATGGCTTCACATTCGGATTTAGATAATTTTAAGGTATCCTGAGCATAGATTGTGTTAAAGTGAACCAAAAACCCAATTAAACCTAACCACTTTACCGACTTTTTCATTATTATAAATAGTAACATTGCAAAGGTCGGTGTAACAATCTTAAAAAACGCTTAAAACACTTAAAATTTTCATTAAGGGAATTAAATTCATATTTAGATATTCCCCTTGCTCGATATTCTTGATTTTTCTTCAAATCTTCTGATGAGCATCAATCGGTGATACCAATAATCTAAAGCGGTTTTCTTTAACATTCATCAGAAAAATCAATCAAGAAAAATCCCTTTGAAATTAACTATATAAAGGAAGTATATGGATTAGTAATTAAAAAATTAAGGGTTGCTTAGTGTAAAGCAACCCTTGTTCTTTCCTCTATTTTTAAATTATGCAGGAATTAAATGTAGCTCTATGGTATGAACAGTTGAACCGTGAGTTTCTTTCTGTTTTACCCATAGGGATTTTTCTTTTAATCTTAAGATTTCACTTTCTGTTTTTTCACCGTCCATAATGGTAATGATTTTAGTTTTATCACTATTAAATTCCCAAGTTCCATTCAAAGATAATGAAAAAGACGCATCTTTTACAGTTATTATAAATTTGCCATCATCTTTGAATTCCCAAGTTATATTTTTATAATCATTAGTAACATCTCTACCATCTTCGGTAGCTTTTTCAGCTTTCCATACATTTACAACTCTTGCTTTTTTAGAGCGTAAACTAATAGCTGGACCTTCTTCATACTTTTTACAAGATTGTGTAACGACCATAAATAGGCAACACCATACGATTAAAACTAAGAATTTTAAATTTTTCATTTTGAATTTATTTTATTAAACAAAAATTGATTCTTTTTTCAAATTAGTAACTAACAAGTAATAAAAAACAGCTCTTTTTTTGTGGTTTACTTTATAAGTTTCACAAACTGCTTTCAATGCGTTATCCATTTCAGCATCATCAGACATACCTAATTTACCGCTTAAAAAATTTTTTTTCACGCGATCTAATTCAGATTGATCAGAACAGCTTACTAAAGAAGCATCTTTTAGATAGATGGAGGGACCCAGACTTTTTGTAACTTTTCTTAAAAGATCCTCATCAACTTTAATTTTTAGTTCAGTTAAATCAGCTTTATAGGCTTCCAAAGCCTCATCAAATTTACTCATATTTTTATGTGTTTTATATTTAATTGTGCAAATTTAAAAAAATTTTTATTATAAAATAAATCACATTGTAAAATGTTGAAAACTTTTTTATAATTAAAACTTAATCCAATAAAGGTTCAATATCTGCTTCTAATTCAGAACTTTCTGGAGTGTAGCTTAAATCTAAATTGTTAGAATTTCTAATTTTTTGTTCAATTTCATGAAGTAACTCAGGATTGTCTTTTAATAATTGTCTTACAGCTTCACGTCCTTGACCTAGTTTTGTCCCTTCATAACTATACCAAGCACCTGCTTTTTTAACAATATCCAATGCAACAGCTAAATCAATGATTTCTCCAATTTTAGAAATTCCTTCTCCATAAATTATATCAAACTCCACAGTTTTAAAGGGCGGTGCAACTTTATTTTTTACAATTTTCACTTTGGTTAAATTTCCTAAAACGTTATCACCTTCTTTAATTTGTGTAGATTTACGAATATCAATTCTAATAGAAGCATAGAACTTTAAAGCATTACCGCCTGTTGTGGTTTCTGGGCTGCCATAAGAAATACCAATTTTATCACGTAACTGATTAATAAATATACAAATACAATTAGTTTTGGATACGGCTCCAGTTAATTTCCTTAATGCTTGGGACATCAAACGAGCTTGTAAACCCATTTTAGAGTCTCCCATATCTCCTTCTAATTCTGCCTTAGGAATTAAAGCTGCAACAGAATCAATAACAATCACATCAATAGCACCAGAACGTATTAAATTTTCTGCAATTTCTAGAGCTTGTTCACCATAATCAGGTTGTGAAACCAATAATTCATCTGTATTAATTCCTAATTTTTGAGCATAAAATCTATCAAAAGCATGTTCAGCATCAATAAAAGCAGCAATTCCGCCTAATTTTTGAGCTTCAGCTATTGCGTGTAGTGCAATGGTTGTTTTACCAGAAGACTCAGGTCCAAAAATTTCTATTACACGACCTCTAGGAAAACCTCCTACTCCTAAGGCTAAATCTAACGAAATGGAACCCGTAGGTATAACAGGAATAGGTTCAGGAGTTTTATCGCCTAATTTCATGACGATACCTTTTCCATATTGTTTTTCTAGCATTTGCATCGTCGTGCTTAATGCCTTCATTTTTTCTGATTTCTCATTTCCACCTTCTTCAGATGTATTGATTTTTTTTTCTTTTGCCATATTTCTTTTTTTAATTTTCTATTCCAAAAATTTCTTTCAAATGATTATTCAAAAATAACCCTTCTGGATCCATTTCTTGACGTACTTGAAGAAAATCATTCCATTTAGGATATTTTGTTTTGAGATAATTAGCTTTTTGTGTGTGCATCTTGCCCCAGTGAGGTCTTCCTCCATAACTTAGAAATATTTCTTCAGCTCCTCTAAAATATTTTTCGTAAGGCATTCCCAAATACATATGGCAAGAAATAAATACGGTTTCGTATCCATGAGCTGGAGATAAATAAATATCATCACCCTTAACCCAGCGAAATTCTACTGGAAAGTGAACATTAATTTTTTCTTTTGCAATAAATTCTTTGATTTTCAATAAACATTCTATCCCTTTTTCAGAAGGAACTCCGTATTCCATTTCCGTAAACTTCACCAACCTTTCTGTTGCGTAAATTTTATGGCTTACATTAATCTCAGAACTATCACTAATTGCCATGCCGCATATTTTAGACATAGTAGCAGAACTTGCTGGTATCGTTTTGCTTACATCGGAAATTATTTTAAACAAATTATTTTCCAAAAATATATCAAAAAACCATTTCTTAAATCCTTTTGTATTAGGTTTCTCTTGGGTTTCATTAGAATATTTAGACTGAATAATATCTGTATATGGAAACCAGTAAAATTCAAAATTTCTATTTTCCTGATTGATTTTATCAATTCTTGGAATTAAATCTTTCAAGTTTTCTTTTTTCTTTTGAATATGCAAGTTGTATAAATCCACACATTGTAAAGTCATGGAAGTAATAACTCCTAAAGAACCCAATGATACCTGTGCAGCTTTAAAAATATGGGTATTCTGTTCAGTGGAACATTCAATTTTTTCACCGTTTGCATTGATAAAGGTTAAAGCAACGACTTGCGTAGGAATAATTCCATAATTTACACCTGTACCGTGTGTACCTGTACTTAAAGCACCAGCAATGGCTTGTTTGTTGATATCCCCCATGTTAATCATAGCAAGACCATTTTTCTCTAATAATTCGCTTAAAGCATATAGTTTAGTACCCGATTTTACGGTGGCTTGTTTTTTGTCTTTGTTGATATGAATTAGTCCTTGAAAATTTTCTAGGTTAATCAAAATTTGATTTTCTGCTTCGCAGAGGTGTGTCCAAGAATGTCCGCTACCAACCATGCGAATTTTTAAATGATTTTGTTTAGCAAATTGAACAATTTGTTGAATTTCTTCTTCTGAGGAAGGTTTAAAATAATGTTTGGGTTTAAATTTTAAGGTTTCTCCCCAATTTTTGAAATCATAACCATTAATAGGGCTTATCATTTTTGTTAATAATTAAATTCGTCTTTTATTGCTTGAAAAAATTGTACTAAATTACTATTTCCATTTAATTTATCCAAAGGAATAACAAAAAAAATTAAATTGGCTTTATTTTGTGAGTTTAATAATTTCGCGGCAATAATGGTACTATCGTTCCAACCACCTGAACTAGCAGTTAAATCTGCTCTATACAATACATTTGCGGAAGCTTTCGGGTAAAATGGGCTAATTTGGGATATTAATCCGGGTCCTGTATTTTTTAAAATAGGGTAATTAATTCCATTTATCCCATCAGGAAAAGCCTCTGATGTACCTAACATAAAAGCATCTTTTTGTATTGTCAAACTATCAATAGGAGAAAAACGATAAATAGCAGAAGTAGGGTTTAAAGTTTTAGGTACAGGAATGCTGAATAAAAATTTTCTTCCAATGTTTAAACAATTTTGAATCACAGCTTCTGAACGCTCTATGTAATCTAACTGGGTTATAGTTGAGGGTGCATACCAAAAAATTTCTTTATGCAATTGAAACCACCATTCTAAGGTTAAAGTCATTTTAGGGAAGTTAGATGCAATCGTAAAATCTAAATAATCATAACTTCCATAAAGTTGGTTAATGATAGGTCCATATAATGTAATAGGTCTTGGATTAGTACCAACTCCGTCTACTAAAACAATATCCGATTTTTGAGTTTCTACAAAAAAAACTTTGGAACTATCAATATCCGAAAATAAACCGCCTTTATCTTTTGCTTTAATATAAAATTGATTGCTTCCATTTACATCAAAATCTGTAAGAATCTGTGCAAATGGATTTTTGTTGTATTGAGTATAAACTTTAGCATTTTGTTTACCTGCATTTTTAGGGCTATTAGGAATAATTGTAATCATAGAAACATTGGGTGGAAAATTAATCCAATTTCCATTATTAACCTTCAAATAAATACTGTCTAAAGTAGAATTTCCATCAATATCATTAGCATTCCATAAAAAAGTTAAGACAGGGTAAATGGTGTCAGAAGGATAATAGGTTTCATCAAATTGAATGGTCGGAGCTGTATTTTTAATAGGAATAATCAATGAAGCAGGTGTAGGGTCTTTTAGGTTTTGGTCATCAACAGCACGAACTTCAAATTTTATATCAGCACTATCAGCTCCTGAAGTTAAGTTAAAACGAAAAGTAGAATCGGTTTGAGTGGTCATTTGCCAATCACTTCCATTAATAGAAAACTCAAAATGTTTTACAATGCCGTCTTTGTCTTCACCATTCCAATGTAATTGAACTATAGAATTAAGGCGGTCAGAACCTGATAATTCAATTTTATCTAAAAATAAATAAGTTTCAGGAGCTTGATTCGCAATCTTTTCTCCTTTTTTACAACTGAACAAAAATAAAAATGCCGCAATCCAAATGAAGTGTAATTTCATTACTTAACAATTTGGGTTCAAAATTAAAAGAAAATTGGATACAAAATAAACTTTAAGTTTAGTAAGAGTGGCTTGTATACACCACCCTTACTTTATGAATAATCAGTCTAAAAAATCAAATTATGCACTTAATTGATAGTCATTATTTTGCTTTAATTTCCATTCTTGAATCGCTTCAACATAACGATGCCATTGAGTATCTCCTTTCCATTCTTTGAATCCACTGATTTTAAAAACTTTATCAATGCTATCAGGTTGATAAAAAGCTAATTTTTCTAGCATATAATTGGGACAAACCTTAAATAAATCCAATCCTTTTTCATCTGCTATGATTTTTCTAATTAATTTTAAACCCATCAATAATTGATAATTTTCTTGAATAGTTTGAAATGTTTTTTCACTTATGTAGATGGATTTTGATTCTTTTTGCCATTCTAAAAATTTATCCGTAAGTTTTAAATAACCATAAAATGGATTACTGATTTTAATAAATTTCTGAATTTTCAACCATTCTATAAACTTTGAGCATAATTCAAAACTTTTCTCAAAAGCTCCATTTTCTCGTAAATGATTAATTAACTGTAATTTTTGAACATTTTTGTTCTGATTCATGAAAGCAATCACACTTTCTAACATTGTACTAACTTCATACTGTTTCATCTTGAATTTAATTTTATGCTACAAAATTGCAGGGTCTCAAAGAAAATCGTATGGAAAAAAATTCTGCTAAGTCATAGGTAACAAAAAATTATTAAGAAAAGTTACATAAAACAAGTTATTGATAACCAGTGTTTTAAATGTTTATAAAAGTAACATGATAGAGTTAAAAAAAATATTGAAATGTTTACATCAATTCACTTCCAAAATTTCATTTTCGTCAATATAAGCCAAATATTTTTTGATGGTATGAAAATTTTTTATGTCCTTTAGATTGGATTTTGTTATCATTTTTTCATAAACTAAAAGCTGTTCTTGATGTTCTGGATATTTTTGTCCGGTTTTAAAATCAATAATGTATAAAATATCTTGATGAATGACCATTCTATCAGGTATTTTATTTTCTTCATACTTTTGAATAAACTTTTGTTCCTTTAAAATAAATACGTTTTCGCTAAACCAAAGTTTCATGAGTGGATTTTCAAATAAGGCTTGAATTTTTTCTATTATTGAAGACTTTTCTGATGGCAAAATTTTACCTTGTGCAATAAAATCATCAATAATTTGTTCTAAATCAGAAAAATATTTGAGTTTTTCAAAAATTTTATGAATAGTTAAACCTCTTTTAATTGCTTCATTTCTTGTAATTAACATATTCCAATCGTTTTCATCAATGGGTTTTAATAAAATTTTGTTTTTCCATTCATAATGATTCAAACATTCACATTTTTTTTCATTTTGATTTTCAGTACTTTTAACTTCCCAATCATTAGAGAAAGAACCTTTTTCATAAATTTTTTCAATATCATTTTTTTGAAAAAAGTATTCAAAATAGTCTGATACATTTTGGGTTTTATGGTTATTTTTAGATTCTAAAAACCAACCATAAAATTGTTTTTTAGCACGCGTTAGGGCTACATAAAGAATATTAGTGTTTTCTAAAATGGTTTCAATGGTTTCTTTTTCAAATGCCGATTGAGAGTTTGGTAAGGTTATAAATTTTGTATATTTAAGTTCTTTGTTGTAATTTAATAAATAAGGTTGATTTTCATAAATACCCCAAAATTTTGAATTGGCTTTTGGGTATAAATTCCAGTTCAAAAATGGACAAATTACTACATCAAATTCTAATCCTTTGGATTGGTGGATAGTCATAATTTTAATGTGTTCTTTTGAACTCAATTGTAAAGATTCTTTTTGTGCATATCTATCAAACCAATCCCAAAAAGATAAATTTTTTTTATATTCCCTATTTTCATATTGATGAACAAACTCTAAAAACTGTATGATTTCATCATTCATAGATTGATAGAGTTGAAAATATTGAATTAAAAATTCTGTTTGTTCATAAAGACTTTGAGTTTTTATGGTATCAAATAATGATTGAAAGGATTCAGGACAGAAAGTTAAATTTAAATTTTGGGCTAAATTCGAAACAGTTAATTGAGCTACGGGGTCTTTTGGATAGTGTATCCATTTTAACGCTTCAAATAAAAATTGAATAATTAAAGAATTGCTCATCAACAAAGATTCTGATGCAGTAAAGGAGATTTGATTTTGAGCTAAAAAATTTGCAATGTTTCTAGATTCTGAATTCGTTCTTACGAGAATGGTTATATCGTTACAATCTTTGAGAGGGTTTTTTAATAATTCTAATACCTGTAATAAAATACTATCTTTGTAGTCTATTAGCTCTTGTGTATCTTCTTGTTTAGCTTTTTTTTCAACTTTTTGTATTTTAACGTAGCCATTTACTTCTTTTTTTTGGTGATTCTGATTTAATTCTTTAAAATTTTCTTTAACTAATTTTAACTCACCTTCATCAGGTATTTTGGTAATTTCATCAAAAAATTCATTGACAAAGGTTACGATTTCAGGTGAACTTCTAAAATTTGTATTTAAAACTTTTTGATTGGCATAATAAGAAAAAGTAGCGTCTTGATGTAAGTTTTGTAGTAATGAGGGTTGGCTTCCTCTCCAACGATAAATAGATTGTTTTACGTCACCCACAAATAGTGCAGATGAAGTTTGAGGCTTTGTGGTAATAACGTTTTCAATTAAAGGCTTTAAATTTTCATACTGGGTCACTGAAGTATCTTGAAATTCATCTAACAAAAAATGATAATAACGGTTTCCTAACCTCCAATATAAATACTCTGCGGGTTCTTCCTTCAAAAAATTTTTTATTTTAATATGAATATCAGACATCAAAATAAATTGATTTTCTGATTTAATTTTTTCTCCTATATCCCATAATTTAAAAATTAACGCGGAAGTTTGCAGACTTTTATAAGCATATAAATGTGTTTTGTAGGTTTTCCAACTTTGAATATCCATTAAATTGTTTAACTTTAATGCGATTTCATAAATTTCGTTTTCTAATTCCTGAAAATAGGATTTATTAGAAAAGTATTTTTTCCCTAATAAAAAATTTAAGATTTGTGTTCTATTATCATAATTAATTGCTTTAAGTTTTTTTAATTTTTTAATTTTTGAGGGTAATCCTCTGGACTTATCTACCCAATTTTTTGGATTATCTTTAAAAGGCTCAATTTTATTTTCAATTTCACGAACTAAATTCAGTACTTGATTTTCATAATCTTTAATGAATTGTAAATGTATTTGTTTTAGATTTTCAAAATCGGAAAAAGATTTATTTCGAGATATATCTAAAAAATCTGATGAAGTATCTTTGAGAATTTCTTTGGTTAATTCTTGAATAGGAAAATCCAAGTTCCAAGAATCATTCTCTTCAAAACGATAAAGTATAAAATCCAAAAGATATTTTTTCAGTTCTTCATTTACGCAACTTTCTTTAAATAATTTATGAAGGCAAAGTTCTATAAAAAGTTCAGTATCTTCTTCCATTTGAAAATTGGGGTGTATCTCAAGATCTTTTCCAAAAACTTTAACAATCTTATAAAAAAATGAATCTAAAGTTTGGAATTCAAACCTGGAATATTCAAAAAGAATTGATTTTAAAAGTAATTCAGCATTTTCAATTGCTTTATTTATATGAATAAATGGTTGATGAAGTTGAATTTGATTGAGTATTTGATTAGAATTGGGATTCTCAATAATTTTAAGGGTATCTTCAAGAATCCTTTTTTTCATTTCAGCAGCGGCTTTTTTGGTAAAAGTTAAACCTAAAACATGGTAATAATTGGAAGGGTCTTGTAATAAATGAGCTAAATAGTTTTTAACTAAATTAAAAGTTTTACCTGTACCAGCAGAAGCTTTAATGATATTAATATTTTTTTGTCCATTCATTTATATTCAAATAATGAACTCAAAAATAAAAAAAATCTAATTTATTTCAATTCTTCTACAAAAACTTCATAGTTTTGGTTTGTGTTGACTACTAAATAATAGTTACCTTTTGAATTTAGGTAGCGAGTATCTTCATCAGCGCCAGTAACATTAGCAATAATTTCTGCATCGCTTTTATTTCTTTTATCTCTTAATAATAAAATAAATTCACCTTCTTTACTTTTTTGAGGGGTGGTTTTCCAAGAAATTTTCCATTCTTTTCCTGTAATTTTAAATACTTTGGATTTTTTAGATTTAGTTCCTTTAAGATTATAAATTTTATTCCACTTTAGTTTTAGTTTTTCTTCGTTTCCTTCTGCGATATTAGAAGTTGATGCTTCGCCGTTTAAAGCTCTATTCATAGCTTCTCTTCTCGTTTCATTACAACCTGTTAAACCTAATAATATAAAAATCCATAAGAAAAACCCAATAAAAGTTGTGTTACGCATTATTTTTAAATTTAATTAAAGGCAAATATAGATGCTAACTTAGGGTTTTAAAATTCTAATTGTTTACAAGATTTAATTTGAAATCTTATGAACATGTGAAAAATTATTTAAATAATTGAATTACAAAATTTTGTTTTGATTTTTTTGTAAATTTTTTGAATTATTCACAGTGAATAATAGCATTGAAAAAAAATTTTAATTTGTGAATAATTTGTTATTTTTGCAAATCTAAAAACTGAATAAAGATGCTAAAAGTAAATACCAATTATGAAGTGGCTTGTGCTGCATTAGCTCATATTTTAGAAGGTTTAATTAAAGCTGATGCAGGGCTTTCGGTTTCTGAAATAGAAAAAATTGAAATTCTCATTTATAAAATGCGCCACGGGCTACCCGCTGAATATGACGATATTATGAAAATGATTTTACAGCTCAATGAAGATTCAGATTATAAATCTTGGACTCCTGATAATCATTTAGATAAAGGTCTTGAATTTTTTGATCGTTTTGTAAATTCTGGTAACGCAAATGCAATTCATCTTGATGCAATGTATGATTTATTTGAAATTATTGCTGAAGTGGGTGATTTGACTGATGGTGAAGAAAAATATTTAAATAGAATTTATAAAGAGTTTTCAACCAAATATGGTATGAAAAAAGACGATAGATAATCATTGCAAACCATAAAATAAAAAGCCACTTATATTGTGGCTTTTTATTTTATTAGCCTAAATATAATTTTTTAAGTAGATTATAGGATTGCACAAATGCTAAAACCATAAAAACGATACCCAGGATTTTATAAATGATGATTTTTGTATTGATATTAATGCTTTTCCTTTTAGAGGAAATAAAAGATACCAAAGTCAAAAATAAAAATGAGCCCAAAGCAACCCCAATAATAAAAGCCCAATTAGTGGAACGGTCATGAAGAAAATGGAAATTTTCACCGAATATATGCAAAGTCTTTAAATAAGCCGCTACGCCCATCCAAAAAGGTAAAAGTATTGGATTTACTATTGTTAAAGAAGCACCTAAAAAAAAATCTCCTTTAGATGGTTTATTGGTTTCATTATCTTTTTCTTCTGTTTCTTTTTTTCTGAGTAAATTATAAATTCCCATGAAAATTAATATAGGAATACTAATAATTTGCAAAAAAAACATGATATTAGGACTTGCTAAAAAGGTTTTTACGCCCCATAAAGCAACAAAACAATAAAAAAATTCTACTGTTGCTGAACCCAATGCAATTTTAATCCCAGAAATCATGCCATATTTAATACTATTTTGTACAACAGCCAAATTTACAGGACCAACAGGTATAGCAACTATAAATGACAAAATAATTCCTACCAACAAATGAGCAATTTCTGTCATTTTTTATAAATGCCTCTCGGAATGATAAGAAGAGCGTACCAGAGGTCCACTTTCTACATATTTAAAACCCATTTTTAAGCCTATTTCTTTGTAATGAGCAAATAAATCTGGGTGAATAAATTCTTGAACAGGTAAATGCATTTTGGTAGGTTGTAAATATTGTCCTAATGTTAAAACATCACAACCATGATTTACCAAATCTTCCATAATTTCATACATTTCCTCTTTAGTTTCACCTAAACCTAGCATTATACCAGATTTTGTTCTTAAACCAGCTTCTTTGGTTCTTTTGATTTGCTCTAAACTCCTTTCATATTTGGCTTGAGGTCTAACTTTTCTATAAAGTCTTTTAACAGTTTCCATATTATGGGAACAAACATTAGGTTTCGCTTCTAAAACGATTTGAAGAGCATCCCACTTAGCTTTAAAATCAGGAATCAAGGTTTCCATAGTAGTTTCTGGATTTAATTCTCTTACTGCATAAATGGTTTTTGCCCAAATAGATGCGCCTCCATCTGCCAATTCATCACGATTTACAGAAGTAATCACTGCATGTTTAATTTTCATTAAAAATACTGCTTGAGCAACACGCATAGGTTCTTCTTCGTCTAGTTCTGTTGGTTTTCCAGTTGCTACTGCACAAAAATTACAACTTCTTGTACAGATATTTCCTAATATCATAAAAGTTGCTGTACCTTCTCCCCAACATTCTCCCATATTAGGGCACCTTGCAGATTCACATACTGTATGTAGCTTATGAGTATCTATTATGCTTCTAACATTTCTATAATTTTCACCATAAGGTAATTTTACACGTAACCAATCAGGTCTTTTATTACCTTCTACATTTGGATTTATTGTGGGTGTTTCAATCATACATTTATGGATTTATCCAAAATAAATAACAAAATTATTTAGTTTTTAATTTAAAAACAAAAAAGTTTATTCTCAAATAAATTTTCAACAAATTCTAAATTCCTGACCCTCACTTATTCATAAGTTTTTATCAGGGTTTATATTTTTACATTTTTGATTAACCAAGCACCCATAGCAGATGGAATCAATGTATTGATTATAAACAATATAAATGTTACCTGAAAAACTATAACCGAATCTACAGAGCTATATTGACTAAAAACCCATATCGCAACACCTTCCCTAATTCCTAATTCTGAAAATGCTAAACTTGGAATAAAGGATTTGATGAAAAAGGTTAAGCAACATAAAGCCCAGAGGTTTTCAGGTTGAATTCCAAAGGCTCTAAATATCAAAATATATTGCGTTAAAAAAACTGAAAATCTTATGATTGACAAAAAACTTGTGGTCAATTGTAGTATAAAAGGAATTTTTATTGAAATATCCTTTAAAAATTGAATTTGTTTAAAAAAACTTGAAAGGTAGGAAATACTTTGAGAGCTAGTCCATAAAAAAGTATGAAATAAAAGAGTAATTAGAATTAACAACGAAGTGAATGGAAAAAACGGAATTTGAAGTTTATAACATGCAAAAACAGAAAAAATTAAAGTAGCTCCCAGTTGAGCAAAACGGTCTAATAAAGTTACAAAAATTGCAGAAATTCTATTTTCTGGCGTTACATAAAACAATCTTCCAATATAATCTCCAATTTTTTGAGGTGTAATGAATGCTGATGCGCTTCCCGTTAAAATAGCTCGATAAGCTGTCCCATAAGAAATCAAAGGATAAAAAATCTTAATCATTAAAAACCATTTAAATGCTTCTATTCCGATATTTAAAATTAATAAAATACACGAAATAGCAACCCATTTCCATTCTATTTGGGAATTTGTAAAAATTTTCAAAAATTTATCTTTTTCATGGAAAATAAAATTAACAATTGCAAACCATATTACAAGTGTAATAATAATTTTTAGATATTTCCAAGATTTTTGGAGATTTTGATATAGATTAATAAAAAGGGAGTAGAGTTTTTTCTTGAAACTTAACACAAATTGTATTGTATAAAATGCGGATAGAATTATTTTCCAATCCAATCAAAGATTTTGGCACAAGCTCCTCCTCCACCACAATCATAGCCCACTGAATAACCTGTTTTGGTAGCCTCTACTCTAAAATTTTTATAAGGTTTACCATCAGGAAAATCAACATCAAAAAAATTAATTTCATCCATTTCTGCTCCATGAACATTACTTACTTTTAACTCTACCCAATCAGGATTTTTTTCAGTGCAATAAAATGCTCTTAATTCTTTCAAAAAACCATAAATCTTTAAATATTCCTTTTCTCCATTGGTATTTTTACAACGATAAATTCCGCGATTACCCATTAAAGCCATTGCTTTTTTAAATTTTTGGGTTGTTTTATCATTTTTAAGGGTAATTTCTTCACAAGGTAAACAAGTTTCTAATTGATAAACTTCATTAGAACTCGGAACTTGAACTTCGTAAGTCATCTCAGGTTCTATGGTTTTTATGATTTTTAATTCAATTTCTTCTTGAGAATGATCACTAGGTGAATACAAAAAACGATAAGTTGAATTTTCATCAATTCGTTTTATGGTTTCTATATTAGCATCACGACCTACGTATTCAAACAATTCATACATATCCTTATATTCCTTAAACTCATTAGAAAATAATGTACTTTGGGGATTATCTTTGGATGAGTTTTGAGTATTCTCCGTCTTTTCAGAATGATTTTGATGAGAATTGGACTTGCAATTTAGCAAAGTGTATATCAAAAATACACCAATAAATAATTTTTGCATGTTTAATTTTTTGCAAAGTTATAAAAAAATTTTGTTATTATCTGAAAAGCGTTAAAATTGCACACAAATTTTTCTTTTAATAAACAAATAAAAATATGATTAAAAATTTCATTATTTTATGGGCTTTATTACCGATATGTTCACAAGCACAAAACACAAAAAGTGTTTCTGACGCTATGAATGGAGCAGACCGCAAATTCTTTATTGAAAATCGCGGGCAATGGCACAGCGATGTGCTGTATCTCTGCCGCATGGGCGGTTTAGATGTTTGGATTACTAAGTATGGTGTAAACTATACTTTTTACAAAGT
>CALLMJ010000022.1 GCA_938006875.1 uncultured Bacteroidia bacterium | reverse complement strand
TAGAAAATGGTATTAAACACGGAATCTCCAAATTAAGAAATGGGGGTTCTATACAAATACATTCCATTTTAAAAGAAAAATTTTGGATTATACAGATTTTTTCTTCTGGGATTCTTGATTTAAGTTTAGTATCAGAAAGCGGAATAGGTTTAAGAAATACCCAAGAAAGATTGAACTTATTGTACGGAAAAAAAGCCCAATTTAAAATTCAGCAATCCCTTGATAATCAAGTATTATGTGAAATTATTATTGAGTTAGAGAATAATTTTTAAAATTTATTTTATCAAAATTACTGTTTTATTAAGTATGGGTTCCACACATATCAATCTAACAAAATCCGTATTGTTTAATTTGGAATAAAAATAATCACAAAAACCCAAAAAATAAAAGCATTAATTTTTGGGATATAAAAAAAAAGTGCTAACTTTGCGTGCTTATTTGAGGAAGAATATGAGTAAACAAAATAACGAGGTTTACCAAATTAAAAATGAGGTGGTTGCAAAAACAACGTTAAACAATACAGATGATAACCTTAATTCTGAAACAATTTTAACGAAGTTAAAATTGTTTTTTGAAAATTATAAAAAACAAATTTCTTACTTTGGAATAGGTTTAGTAGTAATCATTTCTGGATACTTTGGTTATAATTACTACTTAAATTGGTTAAATGAAGAAGCAGAAGTAAAAATGTTAGGTGCTGTTGCACTTTTTGAAAAAGATTCTCTTGATAAAGCTATAAATGGTGATGGAAAAAATTTAGGATTTAAAGCTATTCTTGATGATTATTCTGGTACTTATAGTGCTAATCAAGCAAAATATTATCTCGGAATCATTGCTTTAAAAAAAGGTCAATTTCAAGAAGGTATTGAATATTTAGAGTCTTTTTCTAAACCCTCAAATAATTTAATTTCGGCATCTGCTTATGCTTCCATTGCTTATGGTTATGAAGAATTAAATGAACCTTTAAAAGCCGCTGGATTTTATGAACAAGCTGCCAGAATCATTGAAAATAATCAAACTACTCCATTTTATTTACAATTAGCTGCTGAAAACTATGAGGCTGCTGGTCAAAATAATGCTGCCTTAGCAATTTATAAAGAAATTTTAAAAAGGTTTCCTAGTTCTCAAGAAAAAGTAAGAGCCGAAAGAATGGCAGAAAAATTATCTAATTAATATTGGTATGTCATTAGCTCATTTACAGGCAACATATCAGCCTCTTAGCAATTATGATAGTACAACTGTTGCAATCATAGTATCAAATTGGCATAACGATATTACCAATAAACTTTATCAAGGTGCTTATAATGTTTTAGAAAAACATCATGTTCAAACTATAAAAAGGTTTGATGTTTCTGGTTCTTTTGAATTATCTTATG
The DNA here is from genome assembly GCA_938006875.1 of uncultured Bacteroidia bacterium. Taxonomy (GTDB): domain Bacteria; phylum Bacteroidota; class Bacteroidia; order J057; family CALLMJ01; genus CALLMJ01. The sequence goes on along the minus strand of CALLMJ010000022.1, from coordinate 43,769 downwards.
CTGCTAATCATCTAGCTTCTTATGGTTGTTACGATGCAATTATTTGTATTGGTGTTGTGATTCAAGGTGAAACCAAGCATTTTGATTTTATTTGTCAAGCAGTAGCCAATGGTATCACTAAAGCTTCTCAAGATAATGATGTTCCCATTATATTTGGAGTTTTAACTCCCAATAACTTAGAACAAGCTATAGAAAGAGCTGGTGGAAAATATGGTAACAAAGGTGAAGAAGCTGCTTATGCCGCTCTTCAAATGATTGATTTTCGTAACCAAGCAATGAACTTTTATCAATCTTTAGAAGAAGTTAATATTGAGGTTGAATAACCTAAATTTGTGAAGAAATTATTTTTAATTGCTTTCTTTTGGCAACGTAATTCATGTTGTTTGTTTGTTGTGGATAAACTTTTAGAAAATTAGAACGAAAATCAAGAAGTTGTTAGTCATATTATTCGTTTTTTATCCATAGAATACAGATAATCAGAATTATGCAGAAATAACTTCTATCGCAAGAGATTTTTATGTAGGTTCTGATTTGACAGAACAAGAAAAAAGTCTTTATTATAAAGAACTTGAATAACAACTTTTTTCAAAGTTTTAGAAAATAATTTGTATTCATACGATTTTGCTAAATGTAGTTGGACAATTTATACTTTTGGAAAATTTTCAAATTTTGAGAATTCTTTTTTTAGAAACTGTTTACATAAAAAAATTAATAAAAAACTCAAAAAAATTTTGGTAATAAAAAACTCAAAAAAATTTTGGTCTTATTTTTGAGTTTAAATTTGCAAAAAAACTTATTATGATTAAAATTCTTGTTACACTTTTATTCATTGTTGCATTTTCTTTAAAAGCACAACTTAATAATCGTGAAGTAATTGACAAAATGATTCAGGCTTCCCAGCAGATAAAAACCTTAAAATATTCCATGAAAAAATGGGAACGAATTGATGGAAAAATGGAATATGGCTATTTAATGTGTAAACTTCAAAGAAATCCCTTAAAAATTTACATTTATAACTATACCCCAAATCCTGGAGCAGAAGTTCTGTATATTGAAGGCAATAAAACCGCTTTAGTGAATCCCAATAAATTTCCATTTATAAACTTGAATTTAGATATTGATGGTTCGCTTTTAAGAGATAAACAACATCATAATGTTATTACATCAGGTTTTGATTATATGGCAGAGCTTTTAATCAATGCCAAAAAAAAATTTGCTAATGATATAGATAAAAATTTGAAACTAGAAGGCACTATTAAATGGAATAACCAAGATTGTTACAAAGTAGTTATGGAAAATACTCGTTATGAAATACAATCTTACACAATGCAACCCAATGAAACTGTTCTACAAGTTGCTAAAAAATTATATATCTCAGAATACAAAATTGTAGAACTTAACAAAGGTATAGTCTCTGACCCCCTTAGTAAAGCACCCGGTAAAACCATTAAAGTTCCCTCTGATTATGGAAAAAGAATTGTGCTTTATATTAATAAAAATAATTTTTTACCCATTGTTCAATTTGTTTATGATGAAATAGGTTTGTTTGAACAATATGAATATTATGACTTGGAAATTAACCCAAAATTCCCAGAAAAAGAATTTACCAAAGAATTTGAAGGATATAAATTCAAATAAATTTTTTAACCATGAATAATTTATTTGATCAAGCAAAAGAAGTTATTCAAGCAGGTATTTCTGAATTAGGGTTTGATTTAAATGATTGTAAAAGCGATGTACCTTACGATTGGAAACTTAAAAGAGGTTCTCTGCAAAAATTACTGTTTTAGTAAAAGAAAATGAAGAAGGTAAAAAACTCACTACGGAGAACAACTTTAATTCAAAAAAATTATTTTTGCAGAATGAAATTCATTTTTTTCTTTTTGATTAGTTTTTGTATTTTTTACAATATTCAAGCCCAACATCATTTCTTTATAGATTTTACGCAGGTTCATAATGATCAACTTACTGTAAAATGCGAAATAAAAAAATCCTATAAAGATAGTATTGATTTCCATTTCCCGATGACTATCCCCGGAACTTATGATATTCTAAACTATGGAAAATATATTGAAGGTTTTACTGCTTTAAATCATGAAATTCAAAATTTGAAAGTCAAGAAAATTAATATTAATACTTATAGAATTTACCAACCAGAAAACTTGAAAGAAATTGTTTACAAAGTAAATGATACCTATGATACTTTGGTAAAAGAAAATAAAATTTTTGAACCTGCTGGAACAAATATATTAGAAGGAAAAAACTTTTTGATTAACGGCGGCGGTTTTTTAGGTTTTTTTGATAAAGAAGAAAATCAAAATTTTACTTTTACTATGAATTTACCAGACTCTTTAGATGCTTTTAGTGCATATCCCTTTCAAAAATTAAATTCAAAAAAAGACAAAATGTATCTCTTTGAATACAAAAATTATCACGAATTTATTGACCATCCTATTCTTATAGCGGCTCCTGATACTGCTGAATTTTATGTTAATAATACAAAAGTGGTGATAGCTTGTTATCATGAAAAAGGTTTCAAAGTTGCTAAAAATACAAAAAATCAATTAGAAAAATCCCTTAAAGCTATCGGTAGTTTTTTGCCACAACTTCCTGTAAATCAATATGTATTTTTGATTTATTTAAGAGATTTTGAAAATGAAATGACTTTACTGCGTTCCAAAGGAAAATTCTTTAAAAAATTAAGTATATTTTTCAAATTACAAGGTCTTGGATTTGGTGCTTTAGAACATGGAACTTCTTCAGTTTATTATTTATTTGATGGTGGAAATCAAGAATTTATACAAGAACTTCAAGGCGTAGCTATTCATGAATTTTTACATATTCTTACACCACTAAGTTTACATACTGAACCTATTGGTAATTTTAATTATATTCAACCCAAATTTTCTAAGCATTTATGGTTATTTGAAGGTTCTACAGAATACCATTCTGGAATTGTTCAAATTCAAAATAATTTAATAACTTTTGAAGATTATTTTGACGAATATGTTCAAAGTAAATTATTAAATGCTAAAAAATTTCCCATAAAGAAAATGAGTTTTGCGGAAATGAGTGAAAACGTCATGTTACCCAAATATCAAAAACAATACACTCAAGTGTATGAATTGGGAGCTATGTTATGTATGGCATTGGATATAGAAATTATCTATTTAACCAAAGGGCAAAAAACGCTCAAAACTGTTATTCTAGAACTATTAAACAAATACGGGAAAAATCAAAATGCCTCTGAAGAAGGTCTTATCAAAGAATTTGTAGATTTAGTTCATCCTGACTTGCAAAAGTTTTTTGATAAACATATTCTGGGTAAAGAATATCCTGATTTTGAAAATTATTTAAAGAAAGTGGGGATCATTTATGATAAAGTGAAATATCCTAAAATTCCGATAGTAATTCAAAATGGTGAAATTCTAAAAGTAGAAAGCAAAGAATATGAAATGTTTCAAGAAGGTGACCAAGTTTCAAGGCAATCGATTAATGAAGCTTGTTATGATAAAAATGGAAATTTATTACCGGATGGAAGTTCAACATTTGTAAAAGTGATTAGAAAAGGTAAAGAAGAGAAGGTAGAATTTAAAGTCAAAACAGCTCAAGGAAATTTTGGATTTCAAAAAAATCCTAAAGCCACTGAAGAAGAAATTCATTATAGAAAAATCTGGATAGGACAGTAATATTACCTATAATTTTTGAAAAAAATTTAGAAATAATTTTTGGAATTGATTTTCAAAAAACTTTTATCTTTGCAAGAAAATTAGAAAAAAATGGTCAAACATTCTATAGTATTTATATTGTTTTCATTTATCGTTATTACAGGTTGCCAAAAAGTTGAAGAACAACAAAATAATCAATCCTTAATACAAAGTGAAAAAGAAGTTAACAATGCAACAAATAGCAACCCAGAAGCAAAAACCGAAGATGCAGGATCTAAGGTAACGAAAATTGAGTTTGAAAAAGATAATCATGATTTTGGATTAATCAAAGAAGGTGAAAAAGTGAGTCATGTATTCAAATTTAAAAATGTTGGTACTGAGCCTTTAGTAATTAAAAATGTGAAACCTGCTTGTGGTTGCACAACCCCCGATTGGACTAAAGACCCTGTGCCTCCCGGTGGTGAAGGAAAAATTGAAGTTTCTTTTGATTCTCAGGGAAGAACAGGAATTCAAAATAAATCTGTTGAAGTATTTGCTAATACAGATCCAGAAGTCCATACTTTAAAGTTTAAAGGAGAAGTTAAAAAATAAATTTCTAAATACTTTTCTTCTATGAGTTTTTAGAAAGTAATCTTCCACATTTATTTTTGTCAATTTTTTTTAACAAGTGAACAATTTTTATGGAAAATTATGAAACAAAGCTTGTTCATTTCCAGAAATTAATAAAAAAAGTTAATCACTTAAAAACCAATTATTTAGAACTAGTTGATGAAAATAGATTGCTAAAAATGAAATTAGAAGAAAAGGAACGAGAATTGGAAAATCAAAAAAATTATTCAAAAAAATTAGAAAGTGAACTAAAAGTTCGTAATTTGGCACCTCAATCAGGTGTATCTGAAAATCAACAACAATACATTAGTGAATTGTTGAGGGAAATAGATGCTTGTTTAAGTTTGTTGGAAAATTCTGAATAAATAAATTATGAATCCTAATGAGTTTTTAATGGAATTAAATTTAGGAAAAAAAGTTTTATCCTTAAAAGCTCGTGATGAAAATCATACTTTATTGTTTCGGCAAGCAGAAGCAAGGATAAACCAGAAAATGGATTATTACAAAAAAAAATATAATATAAATGACGAATCTACATTTTACTTAATGATTTGTCTAGACTTTGTAACTGATTTGATTCAATGTGAAAATGAATTGAAATTATATCAAAGCCATTTAGAGAGTTTATCTTTTGAATTAGAACAAGCCTTAATCTTAAACCTTCATCATCAAAATTTAACTGGTGGTAATGAAGTTGATATTCAGGAAAATACTGAATAAACTTAAATTAAATTAGAAAATGATGGAAATCGTTACAGGAATTATTGGGCTTATTATAGGCTTTATTGTAGGAAGATATGTATTAAATAAAATATTTCAAGATTTAGAATTAAAAGCAGCAGAAAAAGCTAATAGCATAATTAAAGAAGCTGAAACCCATGCTGAAAATCTAAAAAAAGAAAAACTTTTAGAAGCAAAAGAAAAAATTCAGGAGTTGAAAGCTCAATTTGATGCTGATGAACTAGAACGAAAAGAAAAAATTCAATCTGCTGAAAATCGTATAAAACAAAAAGAATCTTCGTTAAATCTAAAATATGAGCAATATAAAAAAGATCAGGCTCAGGTTGAATTAGCCAAAAAAGAATTAACGGTTCTTTTAGAAAACAATAAATCTAAAGAAGAAGAGCTCAAGTTACTGAATTCTCAAATCAAAACGCAATTAGAAAAAATTGCAGGTATGACCCAAGAAGAAGCTAAAAATGAGTTAATTTTCCATATAGTTGAAGAAGCTAAACTAGAAGCTCAATCACAAATGAAAGAAGTAATTGAAAATGCTAAATTAACTGCCAACAAAGAAGCAAAACGTATTGTTATTCAAACTATTCAAAGAACTGCTGCTGAACACGCCATTGAAAACTCCGTAACCGTATTTAATTTAGAAAGTGATGAAATTAAAGGTAGAATAATCGGAAGAGAAGGAAGAAATATTCGTGCATTAGAAGCTGCAACAGGTATAGAAATCATCGTTGATGATACCCCAGATGCAATTATTTTATCAGGTTTTGATCCTATTCGTAGAGAAATTGCTCGTTTATCTTTACATAAATTAGTAGCTGATGGTAGAATTCACCCTGCTAGGATTGAAGAAGTAGTTGCAAAAACTACTAAACAACTCAATGAGGAAATCATGGAAGTAGGTGAAAGAACCGTATTAGATTTAGGGATTCATGGCTTACATTCTGAGTTGATACGTATGGTTGGTAAAATGAAATACCGTTCTTCTTATGGTCAAAATTTATTACAACATAGCCGCGAAGTTGCTAATTTATGTGCAATTATGGCATCTGAATTAGGACTTAATCCTAAATTAGCAAAAAGAGCTGGATTACTTCATGATATAGGAAAAGTTCCTGATGACCAAACAGAAATTCCTCATGCTATTTTGGGTATGCAATTAGCTCAAAAATTTAAAGAAAATGCTGAAGTTTGTAATGCAATTGGTGCCCACCATGATGAAATAGAAATGACTTCTCCCATTTCTGCTATTGTTCAAGCTTGTGATGCTATCTCTGGTTCTAGACCCGGTGCAAGAAGAGAAATGGTAGAAACCTACATTAAGCGTTTAAAAGATTTAGAAGCTATTGCTTCTTCTTATAATGGTGTCTCTAAATCTTATGCCATTCAAGCTGGTAGAGAATTACGTGTTATCGTTGAAAGTGATAAAGTAACTGATGATCAAGCCGATATAATGGCTTTTGATATTGCTAAACGTATCCAAACAGAATTACAATACCCCGGGCAAATTAAAGTAACTTTAATTAGAGAAAAACGCTCAATTTCTTACGCAAAATAAATTAAAAACGGGGTTTCAAACCCTGTTTTTAGTTTATTAATACTCTTAGTGAATTTTTAATACACATAATTTACTTTGGATGTAAAATTTCTATAATTTTGCTTGATGCTTAAAAAAATCTTTATTGCCACTCAAAATCCTAAAAAGCTTCAAGAACTCACTCAAATTCTGGGGAATTCTGTTGAACTATTAAGTTTTTTAGATATTCCTGTTAAAGATGTAGAAGAAACCGAACTTACTTTAGAAGGCAATGCTATTTTAAAAGCAAGATCCTATTTTGAGCAAGTGAAAATTCCTTGTATTGCTGATGATACCGGTTTAGAAGTGGAAATTTTGAATGGTGAACCCGGAGTTTTTAGTGCTAGATATGCAGGATATCCCTCTAATAGTCAAAAAAATATTGAAAAACTTATTTTTAAGCTTCAAGAAAAAAAGGCATTCGCAATAGAACAAAGAAAAGCTCAATTTAGAACCATTATCGCCTTTTTTGATGGCAAAAATATTTATACTTTTGAAGGTGTAATTAAAGGATTTATTTCCTTAGAACCTAAAGGAAATTACGGATTGGGTTATGACCCTATTTTTGTTCCTGAAGGATATTCACAAACTTTTGCGGAAATGGAGCCTCATCAAAAAAATAAAATTTCTCATAGAGGATTAGCCTTACAAAAATTAAAAAATTTTTTAACTTTGCATTCCTAAAAAAATGCAACTGATTAAGCCGTTAGTAGTGGGAATAGCTGGTGGGTCTGCCTCCGGAAAAACTTTTCTTTTGAATAGTATTGCTAAATCATTTAGTAATCAGCAAGTTACTATTATATCTCTAGATAATTATTATAAGCCCAAAGAACAACAAACTGTTCAACCCGATGGATCTATTAACTTTGACCATCCTAATGCCCTAGACTTAGATAAATTTTATCATGATTTGCTCCATCTTTTGGAAGGTAATGAATTAAAAATTAAAGAATATCACTTTAATAATCCTAATAAACCAGAAACTTGGATTTCCTACAAAATAGCTCCTATTGTAGTATTGGAAGGTTTATTTGTTTTTTATAAAAAAGAAATCCGCAAATTATTAAATTTAAAAGTTTTTGTAGAAGCAGAAGAGCACATTAAATTGATTAGACGTATTGCAAGAGACCATCAAGACAGAGGTTACTCGCTAGATAATATTTTAGAACAATACGAAAACCACGTTGTTCCTATGTATCGTCAATTTGTTGAGCCTACTAAACAATTTGCTGATATAATTATCCAAAATAACACCAAAGAAATTCCTTACGGAGTAGAAGTTGTGGTAAATCACTTGAAATATTATCTTAATTCTCAAAATTTTGAATGAATTTAAATTAATTTAAGCCCATTTTTTTAGTAAAAAATTACTATCAAAAAACTTTATCAATCTAAAAAGCAAAGAGAAAAAATGAATGAGGTAAAATTTATGATGATTTAAAAAAATAAAACCCACAAAAGTAAATCAAGAACTAAAATTCCCATCGTGCAATAAACAAAAGATTCTATAGTTACGTTTCCAATACTTTCTGTATTTCTTTTGGCTTGAAATCCCAAGTAACAAGAAATTGAACCAATCCAAATACCAAATAAAAACGATTTAAAAATACCGATGAGTAAATCATAGGTATAAAAAAAATTTTGAATAGAGCCTATAAATATGGGTAAAGTTATATCCATAAAAAGGATTGATACTAAAAAAGCACCGAAAACACCAATAAAATTGGAATATATTGTTAAAATAGGCATCATAATTACTAAACTAAAAAAGCGAGGCAAAGCCACAAAACGAACAGGGTCAATGGATAAGGTTTTTAGAGCATCAAACTGTTCTGTTACAACCATAGAAGCAATTTCAGCACAAAACCCTGAACCTAACCTTCCTGATAAAATCATAGCTGTTAAAACAGGACCCATTTCCATAACAATTACTCTAAATGCTTGCCCTCCCAGTAAACTCATAGGTACTAAATCTTTAAATTGATAAGCTGCTTGCCAAGCAATAATGGCTCCTGCAAATAAACCTATAAAAATTACCAATATAAAAGACTCATAACCCGTTCTATAAAGTTGTTTTAAAACATTTCTTTTTTCCCAATGAATAATAGTCAATAGTTGAATTAATCTCCATAAAAAATACCCATATTCTCCAATGTTTTTTAGCATAAACAAAATTACAAAAATATTTTTTAGTCATCATCATGAACTCTCCTTTGAATTTATTGGCTTCAAAAGAATTTTTCTTATTTTTGTTATGTTATTAAATCATGGATTTTGAAGAGAAACAAAAAAAAATTAAAGAAATCCAAAAAAAATTTTCTGAAAAACTCAAATCACCGGATTACGAAGTTATCGAAGAAAAATTAAAAAAAATTCGTAGTAATTTACCAGAAAGTCCGGGCGTTTATCGTTTTTATGACCATCAACAAAATTTATTATATGTAGGGAAATCGGTGAATTTAAAACATCGAGTAAATTCATATTTTCATTCATCGGCTAATCACTCTCGCAGAATTTACGAAATGGTAAATAAAATTCGGGATATTCAATATACCGTTGTTCATTCCGATATGGAAGCTTTAATGTTAGAATGCAATTTTATTAAAGAATATCAACCTAAATACAACATTTTAATGCGTGATGGTAAGAGTTATCCTTATATTTGTATTAAAAAAGAACCTTTTCCAAGGGTTTTTACTACACGCAATAAAATAGCTGATGGTTCTGAGTATTTTGGTCCATTTGCTATTTCAGGAACTATGGGCTTTTTCATGAATTTTATTCAAAAAAACTTTAAGCTCAGAAATTGTAATTATGCTTTAACACCAGAAAATATACAAAAACAAAAGTTTAAACCTTGTTTAGAATTTCAAATTGGGAATTGTTTAGCTCCTTGTATTGGTTACCAAGAAGAAGAAGATTATAATGACCAAATTCAACAAATCAGAAGCCTTTTAAAAGGAAATTTTGAACCTCTAATAGATTATTGGAACCATAATTTACAAAAAGCTATTACAGGTTTAGACTTTGAAAAAGCCCATCAAATCAAACAGAAAATTGAAAAAATTAATACCTTTCAACAAAAAAATACCATTGTTACAGGAAGTACTGCCAACATTGAAGTAATTGCTATAAAATCTTTTGAAGACATAGCAGTAATTGTACATTTTAAAGTAACCAATGGTTCTATTGTTTCTACAAGAGTTTTTGATACTAAAATTTATGAAGAAAATCTTGAAGACTTACTTTTTGCTTCTTTAGAAAAATTACTTTTTGATGAGGGATTGATTTACCAAGAAATCATAACCAACATTTCCATTGATAAAAAACGAGAATTTTTTGAAAATTATAAATTTATTACTCCCAAACAAGGTGATAAAGCTAAAGTTTTAGGTTTAGCTTTAAAAAATGCAGAAACTTTACTTCAAGAAAAAATTCTTTTATATAAAGAAAAAAAGAAAAATCCTCAGGAAGAAATCCTTAAACAATTACAAAAAGATTTAAATTTAGAGCAATTACCCGTTTATATTGAATGTTTTGATAATTCTAACATACAAGGTTATGCACCCGTCTCCTCTATTGTGGTTTTTAGAAACGGAAAACCCTCCAAAAAAGAATATCGCTGTTTTCATGTTAAAACCGTAGAAGGTCCTGATGATTTTGCAACCATGTATGAAGCCGTTTATAGACGTTACAAAAGACTTTTAGAAGAAGAAAAAGAATTACCTCAATTAGTGATTATAGATGGAGGTAAAGGACAGCTTTCTAAAGCCTATGAAGCTCTTTCTTCTTTGAATTTAGAACATAAAATTGCATTAATCAGCATCGCAAAAAGGTTAGAAGAAATTTATTTTCCTCATGACTCAGTGCCTTTACATATAGACAAAAAAAGTAGTTCCTTAAAATTAATTCAGCATTTAAGAAATGAAGCACATGATAATGGAGTCAAATTTCATAGAAAAACTCGTGATAAAAAAACTATACACACAGAACTTACTAATATTCAAGGAATTGGTGAAAATTTAGCACAAAAATTATTACAAGAATTTAAGTCTTTAAAGAAAATCAAAAACGCTAACATAGAAGAATTAGCTTCTGTTATTGGTAAGTCAAAAGCGGAATCAGTATATGAATATTTTCATTCAGAAAGAGAATGATATAGTATCTTTCAATTTTATTGCGAGATATGCGTGATGGATGCAGAGGGCACATATGATAATAATCATTGACCATTGGCACTGCCTTTGATTGAAGAGAAAAGGATTGTGATACATTGAATTCACCGAAATACCGAAGCGATAGCGAATCCCACTTCGACCTGCTCAGTGTAAACTCAACTATCCCGACCTGCAGCCCTAATCGAAGGTGGTGAGCCCAAATTTTATTCTAAAAATTCTAAATTTTGGATTTTATCCATTTTTCTAACTCAACAGCATGAAATACGATAGCAGACATAGCAATACAAAATCCTAGCTCAGAGATGGTAAGAGGTTCAGTTTTAAATAATTGATTTCCAATAGGTGTATAAATGACTAAAAGTTGTAAAATGGAAGTAGAAATAATAGTTTTAATAAGGAAAGGATTAGAAAAGATTCCTTTTTGGAATAAGAATTGTTTTTCTGAACGTATAGCAAGAACATGCCCTAATTGAGAGAAAGCTAAAACAGAAAAAACCATAGTTTGCCAATGAGTACCAAAGTTTTGCAAGGAAAGATATTGAGTGAGTAAAGTAATACTAGCCATAAGAAAACCTACCCAAAGAATATGGTAACCGTTACCATGAGCAAATAAACTTTCATTGGAAGGTCTAGGCGGTCTATTCATGATGTCTGGGTCTTCTTTTTCATAAGCTAAAGCTAAACCGGGAAAACCATCAGTAACTAAATTAATCCACAAAATATGAATGGGAAGGAGAGGTAAAGGTAAACCTAATAAAGGAGCAAATAAAATGGTCATAATTTCTGCACTATTGCAGGTCATGATATATTTTACGAATTTACGGATATTATCAAAAATTCTTCTACCTTCCCGAACCGCTTTAACAATAGTTGCAAAATTATCATCTAAAAGCACCATATCAGAGGCTTCCTTGCTTACGTCAGTACCGTTAATTCCCATAGCTATGCCAATATCAGCGGCTTTTAAGGAAGGAGCATCATTAACTCCGTCACCGGTCATAGCTACATAAAAGCCATTATTTTTTAAAGCATTTACAATTTTGAGTTTTTGTTCTGGAGAAACTCTTGCAAATATACTCACTTTATGTACCTTTTTGATAAATTCAGATTCAGGCATTTTATTTATTTGAGAGCCTGTCCAAGCCAAATCCCCTTCTTTAAAAATTCCAATAGATTTTCCAATAGCAATAGCAGTTGCGGGATGGTCTCCTGTAATCATAACTGGTTTTATACCTGCTTGTAAACATTCTTGAATAGCATCAAAAACTTCTTCACGAGGTGGATCAATCATTGCAACTAATCCAGCAAATTCTAATTGTTTTTCTAATTCTTGTAATTGTTCAGAAGAAGGTAATTGTTCAACAATTTTGTAAGCAAAAGCTAAAACTCTGTTTCCTTCGTTTGCCCACTGTTCTGAAATTTTTTCGATTTCTGATATTGAATAGGAAGGATTTAATCTTTGGGTGATGGATTCTGTTGCACCTTTTGTAAGAACTAAAAATTGATTTCCGAGAGCATGCACAGTGGTCATACATTTTCTTACAGAATCAAAGGGGATTTCGGAAACTCGTGGAAAATCATGAACAATTTTAGTGTAATCATGAATTTGAAGTAATTCAATAGCTTTTTCAACGAGAGCAATTTCTGTCGGGTCTCCAATCCATTCTTTATTTTCTTGAATTTTTACTTCATGATTCAAAGCTAAATTTAAAATTAAAGGAGAGTAATTATGAAAATGAATTTTAGAAAAGTCTTGATAATTCACTACTTTCATTTTATTAACGGTAAGTGTACCAGTTTTATCAGAACAAATAATAGAAACAGAACCTAAGGTCTCAACTGCATGAAGTTTACGAATTAAAGAATTTTTTTTGACCATTCTTTTAGCACCAATGGCAAGAGAAATAGTAATTAAGGCGGGTAGTGCTTCTGGAATAGCCGCAACAGCAAGGCTCACTCCAACCATAAGCATTTTAAATAAATCTTCATTTCTTAGGTATCCCAAACCAATAATTAGTAAACAAACGAGAATAATTAGGTAAGTAAGTTTTTTGGAAAAATCTGTCATACGTTTTTTAAGTGGGGTATCACCTTCCTCCATTTGTAACATAGAAGCAATTTTTCCAATTTCGGTATTCATACCAGTTTTGTAGATGATTGCTAATCCTCTTCCGTTGGTAACTAATGTTCCTTTGTAACTCATGTTAGAACGGTCTCCAAGCGGGGTATCTTTAAGATGGATATTTTCAGCAATTTTATCAACGCTTAAAGACTCTCCTGTTAGTGCAGATTCATTCACTTTTACGGAATGCGTTTCAATCCAACGAACATCGGCAGGCACAGAATTACCTGCTTCTAACATGATTGTATCACCAGGAACTAAATCTGTGGAATCTACTAATTCCCATTTACCTTCCCTTAAAACCTGAGTTTGGGTTCTTGCTAATTTTTTTAAGGATTCTAAGGCTTGTTCTGCTTTATATTCTTGATAAAATCCAATCAAAGCATTGAGTACAACAATTATCAAGATAATAATAGAGTCCATGTAATCACCCAGAAAAATAGATAAAACCGCAGCTGCGCCTAAAATCAATATCATGAAATCCATGAATTGGCTTATAAGTATTTGCAAAGCTGTTTTTTTCTTTTTTTCTTGAAGTTCATTTCTCCCAAATTCAGAAATCCTTTTTTGAACTTCTAATTTACTAAGTCCATTTTGTGGTACATTTAATTCCTTTAAGGTTTCTTGAATATTGAAATAATGCATATATTTAACCTAATTGATATAATAAAAACAAGTTTAAAACATAAAGAACAAAAATTAAGAACGTATCTAAACCCAGAATAAATCTTTTTTGATTAGGCTGAAACATAAGACTGATAATTACAATACAGCCCATAACAATAGAAAAAAATACAGAAATCAAATGATTTGAGGAAACCTCCAAAAGTAAAGGACCTTTAAAAAACAAATCTTCAATAAAAAGTATAAAAATATTAAAAATGTTACTTCCTAATAAATTACCGATAGCCATATCTACAATACCCATTCTCACAGCAGCAATAGAAACAGCAATTTCTGGCAAATTAGTAGAAACTGCTAAAAATAAAGTACCTACAAAAGTTTTTCCAAATTGAGCTTGTTCCGCTATTTGGTCAGCAAAGTCTGGTAAAAATATTGCAGAAATTATTATGACAATAGCAAACAAAATATAATAAAATGCTACTTTTTTTAAACTCGGTAAATTTTGTGGTTTAGGATTTTCATTATCATGATTTTGTTTTTGGTTGTATTCATAAACAATTCTAACAGAAAGTAAATAAATCACCATAAATGAAAGACTAATTAAACCGATTTCAGGTAAAATTTGCCATTCTTGTTTTAAGAAAATACCCAACCCAGCAAGAGTAATTAATATCATTCCTAAAGATGTTGAGAGAATATGAGATTGAGTAGCTTCACCGAATAGTGGTCTATTTCTGGGTAAATAAAAATCAATAATAGAGAGTAGCGCTAGATTACAAGCACAACTTCCTAGTACATTACCTACTGCTAAATCAGCAGAACCCACATAACTCACAGCAGAAATACCTACAATCACTTCTGGTAATGAAGTTACTGAAGCCATCAAAACTAATCCTATCCACCCTTTATCTAAACCAATAATTTCTGAAATTAAATCTCCATAATAAGATAGTTTTTGCCCAGCATACAAAATTATAATGGAACAAATTAAAAAACCCAAAATAGAAGCCAACATGAAAGCAAATTAATGTATAAAAGTATCTTTTGTCAAGAAAAAATTATAATTACTATATTCAATCTAATCTTCTCACGTCTGTTTTTTTTACATTTTTTACAGGAAGGAAAGGAACCATTCCTAATTTAGAAAAATTCACTAAGCAATCTAATAATTCATTTTCTTCAAGATTAGCCATAATTTTATTTTGATGGATAACAGAAATAGTACCTCTTTCTTCGGAAACTACAATTACCAGAGCATCAGAAATTTCAGAGACGCCCATAGCAGAGCGGTGCCTCAAACCAAATTCTGGGGGTAGTGTTACACTTTCACTAATAGGTAAAATACATCTAACAGCAGTAATTTTATTTCCTTTAATTAAAACTGCTCCATCATGTAAAGGAGAATTTTTATTAAAAATTGAAACTAATAGCCTTTTTGTTAAATTAGCTTCTAAAACTTCACCTGTTTTTTCTATTTCTAAAAGTTGATTAGAACCTTTTATTACAATAGTAGCACCCGTTTTGTTACGGGCTAATTCATATACTGCTTCAATTACTGCATGATAGTCCAATAAATTTTCACCTTTATTTTGAAGCCTCAAAATACTATAAAACCATGATCTATTGCTCATATTAATCAGCAATTTTCGTATTTCAGGAGCAAATATTACAACAATTGCTAAAGAACCTAAACCCACAAATGCATCTAAAAATGTTTTAAGCATTTTTAGACCAAGAAAATCCACTAACTTCCATATAATAAATAAAAATATACCAGCGAAAACCAATTGAGTAGATACATTTTTTCGAAATACTTCACGAATTTCATAAATAATTATGCTCATAATCAGCATATCTATGATGTCTATCCACCTAACAACTATGAATTCATACCGAAATAATTCCATTTATTTTCCCTGAAGTTCTAAATCTTCTTTTTTTAGTTTTGTGATATAATTTTGAATATGAATATTTTGGGGATTACTTTCTGTGTCTTTGTAAAAAAAAGATTGAATACTTTTATCAGGATTAATCCATTCAAATGAATGCATAGGTTCAAATTCATAGTCTACATGATAAATATCTTTTGAATTAGCAAATTGTAACATTAAATGATTTTTTTTCCAATCTGCTGAAATGGTTTTTAAAGCAATAAATCGATTTTTTCCATCTGTGAACCAAAAGGTTAGATTTTTATCAATCACAATAATTTGATAAGTATCATCAGAATGCTCATGAAAAACGTAAGTTCCCGGTACTTCTTTTAAATTTTGACCCAGCAATTTTAAACTCAATGCTAAAATAAAAAAAATACAAGTGAGTACCTTCATTTTCATACATTTGTGTTTGGATTGAAAGTTCTTTTGGCTAATTCATCATTTAACAAATACAATGCCGAAGAATTATCTCCAATCATATCGATTTTTTTTATGATATTTTCTACTAAAGCTTCCTCTTCTACTTGCTCAGTGATAAACCATTGAAAAAATGTATGGGTAGCATAATCATTTTCTTCTAATGCTAACTTCATAATGTTACTAATTGACTTGGTTACTTTCCTTTCATGGGCTAAAGACATTTCAAACACATGTTTTAAAGAATTAAATTCGGACACAGGTGCAGGAATTTGCCCAATTTTAATACTACCACCTACGTCGTGCAAGTATTGAAATTGTTTCATTGCATGAAAATTTTCTTCTTGTGCTTGAACCAAAAAGAAATTTGCAAAACCATTTAAATCATCTTTTAAAAAGTACGAAGCCATCACTAAATATTGATTGATAGATAAAAATTCTACGTGTATCTGTTCAATCAAAGCTAATTCCATTTTTTCGCTAATTCTCATCTTTTTTATTTAATACTACAAAAATACAATCATTTTTGTTCACTTCTAAAACTTTAGTTTTTTTTTATTAAGAACCTAAATTTTATAGAAAAATTTCAATTTTTTTTATTTCGCTAACTTTTTACCCCTCTAAAACTGTATTAATAGTGGAAACCCTTCGTTACGCTACGGAGCAGGCTGCTTTGAGCTTCTCTGTCGCTTCGGCATATGGGTGAAATCAATGTATCTCAATCCTTTTCGCTTGGCTCAAAGCCAGTGCCACTTCGTGGTCAATGAGTATTATCGAATTGTGCTCTATGAATCCCTCACGCACTGTTATTCATTCATTGAGTTAAAAAATAATTAACTTTAATGAATGAAGTTGAGAAATTCTAGGATTCCCAATAATTTCAAAAATAAATTTTTTTCAATGGAATTTATCTATTTGGTAAAAAAAACCCTAACTTTGCATTTCTTATATGGACATTATTTTTCAAGTTTTTTTACTAATTGCTTCGTTAAGCATTTTGGTTTTTATACATGAGTTAGGGCATTTTCTTCCTGCTAAATGGTTTGGTATGAAGGTAGAAAAGTTTTATTTATTTTTTGATTGGCCAAGAAAATTATTTAGTTTTAATTACAAAGATACAGAATACGGATTTGGATTAATTCCATTAGGTGGATATGTAAAAATTGCAGGAATTATTGATGAATCCATGGATACTGATTTTATTGGCAAACCCGCTGAACCCTGGGAATTCAGAGCAAAACCTGTTTGGCAACGTTTTATTGTAATGATTGGTGGGGTTACTATGAACCTGATTTTAGGAATTTTAATTTTTTCCTTTATAAAATTTTATTATGGAGAAGCAAAAGTTCCAGTTCAAGGATTAAAAAATGGTATAGAAGTTCCCAAAGGTAGTATAACGGAAGAAATGGGTTTTAAAACTGGTGACATTTTATTAACCTTTAACGGACAACCCATAAAATATTTAGAAGATGTGGCTAATCCATCAATTTTTTTGAATTCTGATGCTTTTTTTGAAGTAGTTCGTAATGATGAAACCTTAAAAATTCAAGTTCCTAATGATGCACTCCAAAAATTTATTAACAAAAAGAAAGAAAATCCTACTTTATTTTTACCAGCATATCGCAGCATTGTAAATGTAATGCCCAAAACCGCTGCTGAAAAAGCAGGTTTAAAATCTGGTGATGAAATTCTTGAAATTGATACTATTAATATTTCTTTATTTTCTCAAATTCGTGAAACTATCAAAAATTATGCGGAGAAAGAAGTAAATGTAAAAGTAAAAAGAGGAGAAGAAATTATAAATTTTAAAGTTCAGTTAGATAAAAAACCTGTTTTAGGTGTAACTCCTAATGAAAATATTCCTGTTGAACGTTCTAAATATGATGTATTAAGTTCTTTTAAACCCGGCACTCAAGCTGCTTTTGGTACACTCGGCGACAATATTAAAGGAATCTCCAAGGTATTTAAAGGAGAGGCTGATGCTTCAAAAAGTGTAGCAGGTCCTTTAAAAATTGGAGCGATTTTAAGTGAACAAGTAGAAAAAGTGGGTTGGTTAGGTTTTTGGGTGATAACAGGAAGTTTGAGTATGTGGCTTGCACTCATTAATATTTTACCTATTCCTGCCCTAGATGGTGGTCATGTAGTATTTTTATTAATTGAAGCCATTACAGGCAAAGAACCTTCCCTTAAAGTTCGTATGATTGCACAACAAATTGGTATGTATTTGTTACTAGGTTTGATGATTCTTGTGCTACTGAATGACTTTTTTAACTAAAATCAATATTTTTTTAAATCATGGAAAATTTTCAAGAAGCTCTTAAATTCCAATTATGGAAAAAAGAAATGGAAAGTCGTAATATTACGATAAAAAATTTAGAAGAACTTCATTCTGTTCGTAAACCTGATGGAAGTATTTTGTTTACTATGTTAAAAATAGATGCAAATACCCAAGAAGGAGAAAAACTTCTGCCAGTTGTGCTATTAAGAGGTCATTTTGTTTCTATTCTAACTGTTTTAATTAATCAACAAACAGGAGAAAAGAACTTGTTATTAGTAAAGCAAAGACGTGTTGCTAATGGTGATAATTTTTGGGAACACCCTGCGGGCATGTGTGATTCAGAAACTGACCCTATAAAGGTTTGTGTAAAAGAAATTAAAGAAGAAACTGGTATTGAAGTTTCTGAAAATCAAATTTTTCCATTATCTTCCCAAAAAATGTATTTTTCTTCTCCAGGATTAATTGATGAAGGTGCATATTATTTTTATTGTGAGCTAGTAATGTCTCCCAAAGAAATTGAAGAATTAAAATCTAGGATTGCAGGTGCAAAAGAGGAATCCGAATTTATAGAAACTCAAGTCTGTTCCTTAAAAGATGCTATGAACAAGATGGCAAATGCTCACTCTATGCTTCAAATTTATTTGTATTTGCAAGAAAAAGGTCTTTTAGAAATGAAAGAATTTTAATTTTAAAGCCATAAATTAAGCAAAAAATTTCTTATCTTTGTATTAAATCATTTTATGAAACCTTTTTTATTTTTTGCTTTATGGTTCTTCATTCTGGATAGTTTT
This sequence comes from uncultured Bacteroidia bacterium, assembly GCA_938006875.1. GTDB lineage: Bacteria > Bacteroidota > Bacteroidia > J057 > CALLMJ01 > CALLMJ01. Next base: position 24,834 of record CALLMJ010000022.1, on the reverse strand, counting down.
GTTTTGTATTCTCAGACGGTTGTAAGTACTCAATTTGGGCAGGTTCAAGGTAGTGTTAATGGAGGTGTTTATCAATTTTTAGGAATCCCTTTTGCAAAACCTCCAGTTGGCAATTTGCGTTGGAAAGCACCAGAAAATCCTGATAACTGGTCTATAACATTAATTACTAATGCTTTTAAACCCGCATGCCCTCAAAAAGATTTTAAACCTGATGGAACGTTTACTTTAAAAGGGAATGAAGATTGTTTATATTTGAATATTTGGACGCCCCAGTTAGGTACATCAGCGAATAAAGCTGTTATGGTATTTATTCATGGGGGAGGAAATCAGCAAGGTTCTGCAAGTGATTCTTCTGGTGGTATGCCTATGTATTTTGGTAAAAACTTATCTCAAAGAGGAGATGTAGTTGTAGTTACTATTCAATATAGACTTGGTCCTTTTGGCTTTTTGGTTCATCCAGGTCTTGAAGCAGAAAACGTAAATAATCAATCAGGTAATTATGGTGTTTTAGACCAAATATTAGCATTGCAATGGGTCAAAAATAATATCAAAAACTTTGGTGGTGATACAACAAAAATTATGATTTTTGGAGAAAGTGCTGGCGGATTGAATGTTGGAAATTTATTAGTTACTCCATTAAGTGCTGGCTTATTTCATAGGGCTTGCATTCAAAGTGCTGTTCCTGCAATTGATGATTATAATATTGCAAAAAACAGAGGAATTGCTTTTGTAGATACTTTTATCAATAGCGGTACTTCTACACAAAAAATTGCTTATATGAGGGCATTACCAGCGGATTCTTTACTTTTTATGATGGAAAGTCCTTTACAAGGAGGAATTGTACGTTCAGACTGGAAACCTGTTAAAGATAACGTAGTTTTTAGTGAATATCCTTTAGATGCAATTAGAAATGGGAGCTTTCATAAAGTCCCTTTTATGATTGGCTCTAATTCTGAAGAAATGAGTTTAAGTGTTCCTCAAACGGTAACTCCAGCAATGGTAACTGCATTAATTAATGCTTATTTATCTCCGATACATCGTCCGCAAGCTAACATTTTATATCCTCCTGGAACTAATAATACGGATGCCAAACAATCTTATGTTGCTTTTTTGACTGATGCTCAATTTACATCTACTACGAGAAGAGTTGCGCAGTGTGTAAGTACAAATTCTCCTGAACCTGTTTGGCGTTATTTTTTTACTTTTAAACATACAATACCACAACTCTCATCTTATGGAGCTTATCATGGTATGGAGTTATTTTATGTTTTTAATACTTGGGAAAATCATAATTTAGCAACTGGACCCCTTTTTAAACCTGCTGATGATTCTGTTCAAAAAAGTATGTTAACTTATTGGACAAACTTTGCTAAAACAGGAAATCCTAATGGTAATGGATTAGTGAACTGGGTTCAATATGATACAAATTCAGACTGTTATTTAGAAATTCAAGCTACTTCCAATGGTGATTCTTGCGGAATTAGAACTATAAAATCCAATTTTTGGGACTCCGTAATCAATTTCTCTCCTTGTATTTCAACTTCTCATGCAAATCAAAATTCTCTTTTAGACCCTACTGTACATTTGTATCCTAATCCTACAAACAATGAATTATGGATTCATTCCGATTTTATTATTGAAAAAGTAGAGATATTCAACCTTTATGGTCAGTTATTAGAAATTTATGAAATGTATACCCATAAGGGTCTAATATCTTTGGTTAATTGGGATAACGGAACGTATCTATTAAACATAAAATTTCAAAATGGTAACTATAAGATTGTAAAGGTTATTAAGGAGTAAACAGACAAAGGTTTTGATATGCACGTAAAACTTTTGTTTTGTTAGGAAACTTTACAAAGAATTTATGATTTTATTCATTTCTAACTTTTCAAAATTAAAAACTGTCAGAATTATCTACTGAAATTTGTGCCTTTGAAAGTAAAGAACCTAACAGAATAAAACCAAATTAACTTTTTTATTCTTTTAAAATTTTATAATTTTTTTAACTTGAACTTCACCAGAATTCTCTAACCATTTCACGAAATAGACTCCTTCTTTGAATATGTCTAAATCTAGTGAAAAATTATTTTCATTGGTTAAATTTTGTTGATAGATTTCCTGACCTAAAAGGTCGTAGATACATAATTTGCCATTTAAAAGATTATTGTTCTGAATGGAGAGATAAGAAGGAGTAATAGTCCAATAAAAATTATGGTTTACAGAGGTACTTGAGGTTAAAGTGTTTAAAGAAATTTTAGCAATAACAGGCAAATGGTCAGACATAGCGTAAAGTGCATTTGCAACAGATTGGCTTACAATGGAATTAGAAGAATTAATAGCGCCATTAAAACGATTTCCATCATTACCAAAAGCTTTATAAGAACCAGAAACATATTTTACTTTGTTATTTCCATTAATTACATTTAGGTTCATAAGGATATGGTCAAATCTATCATCTAAACCACCACCACTACCGCCATCAGGCTCAGAGTTAATTCTCGTAGACTGGGTATGAATATCCTTAAAATTAGAATCATTACTCCAACCACCAGGTCTATTGATAGGGTCATAAAAACGAATAGTTGTATTGGTATGAGTAATTAAATTTTGGTAAGCAACTTCTGAGGAAGTATATAAATTCATATCTCCCATGATGATTAAATTGGTATTGGAAGGTAAATTCATGTTATTCAAATAGTTCATGACTGCTTGGGTTTCATTATTTCTTGATGAAATATCATTAGAAGTGTTTCCTGCTTTTAAATGAACCACACAAACATAAATAAATGTAGAATCTATAATTGGGTTTTGGTTCGGGTCTTTATAATATAATTTGTATAACATCATGTCCCTAATACCGCCATTAATAAAATATTGGTTAGATAATTCTACTTTATTGGAATTGTAGAATAACATGTTCACTAAAGAAGAATTGGTTTGATTGGAATAAATTGCACGTTTATAATAATTTCTTCCATCTTGATTTAAGACATTTACTAAAATATTATCGCAATAAGCTGAATTATTAGAAACTTCATTAACCCCAAAAATATCGGGTAAAATTTGGTTTACAATGGTTTTCAGGTAAGGATTTTTTACAGAGGGCGATAAAGAACTATGCCCTGTTGCACCATACTGTAATAAATTATAATTCATTACGGTTAATGTATCTTGCGATTTTAATTGCAAGAATAAAAAGATGAATACTGAAAGAAGTGTAATTTTTTTCATAATATAATTTTTTGATATTGAGTTTTTAAAAGGTCTTTATATTCAAAGATTCTTTGATTTTGTAAATGAACAGATTGAGAAATGCTGACAGTTTGCCCTTCCCCATGTACAATCATAGCCATATTAGAGCGAGGGTTTCCATTTCCACCATGTAAATGAAAAGATAAAATTTGTTCAGGACTTGCCTCTTGGTGTCCTTCTATCCATTCAGACCACCAGATTTCTCTTTCTTTAATGATTTCTACGGGATAAACCGTAACCGCAGACCAAATTAAAGGGATTTCAGGATTTTTGGGTAAATAATGTAATTCTTGGCTATCCCAAACATATACATTCAGTTCTAATTGATTTACTAAACTTACTGAAATAATGGTAAAGGGTTCTATACCCTCTAAATCATAATGGGTAATAAATTGATGGAAATTTAAAGATTGCAAAGAAAATTCTTTTAAGATGAGCCCACGACTTTTTTTGTAAGGTGGATTAGGTTTATGCTTAATAAAACCACCATTTAATAAAGAAATAGTTCCATGAGAATAATCTAAAATCCAAGTTCCATTTCCTTGGGGGTCGGTTGGATAAATAAATTGATTTTTATATATTTTTGGGGGGGCCGCAATAGGTCGCCAAATTTTTTCATCACGATTGTGAGTTAAAATGTAACCATTTTTTTTTGGATAGAATGAAACTGTACACATGGATTGACATTGCAAAAATAATGATTTATTTTTTTGTTGAAATAAAAAATAATTATTTTATGAAAACTTCTTATATATCAAACTCTTTGTAAAATTTATAATTTTTTTAAGTTCTTCAAAACTCAAAGTTTGCTGAGCGTCTGAAACCGATTTTTCAGGTTCTGGATGAACTTCTATTAAGATACCGTCAGCGCCTGCGGCTAATGCAGCCAATGCTATGTTGGGAACATATTTTCTAATACCAATTCCATGAGAAGGGTCTCCAAAAACAGGTAAATGAGATTTATCTTTTAAAATTGCTATAGCATTGACATCAAAACAATTTCTATAAGCTGTTTCATAGGTTCGGATACCTCTTTCGCATAAAATAATTTTGGGATTCCCTGCAGAGAAAATGTATTCAGCAGAATATAAAAGTTCTTCAATCGTACCAGAAATTCCTCTTTTGAGTAATACAGGTTTATCTATTTTGCCAAGTGCGTCTAATAAATTGAAATTCTGAGAGTTCCTTGCACCAACTTGAAAAACATCTACATAAGGATACATAGCTTCTATTTGATTAATTTCCATTACTTCGGTAACTATTTTGATATTGTAGCTTTGGGCTATTTGGTAAAACATTTTTAAACCTTCAATTCCAAGACCTCTAAAAGAATACGGTGAACTTCTGGGTTTAAAAATACCTCCACGCATCAAACTTACTCCGTTATTATGTAAAAATTGGCAAATTTTTTCAACTTGTTGTTCATTTTCTATGGAACAAGGACCGGCTATAATTTTTTCTCCATTTTTACCACCTATAAAAACCCCATTTCCTAAATCATAAACTGAGGGTTCAACTCTCCATTTGTTGGATACCAACGGATAAGGTTCTGGTACATAATGTACATCTTTGACATAATCTTTATTACCAATAACACGAATATCCATTTTTTGTGCTATTTGCACTACCCAAAAACGCTGTAATCCTGTTTGAACTTCTGAAATTTTTCCTTTTTGTTCTATGAAAATGGATTTTAATTCTTCTTTGTTGTCTTCGCTGATGAATGGTTGTAACTGTATTAAAATCATGATTTTATGCTTTGAATAAAGTTTTTTATATTTTCTAATGTAATACTATGTTTTTCAATGAATTTTAAAAATTCAGTACCAATAATTGCACCGTTTGCATATTCACAAGCCATCTGAAAGGTCTGTTTATCTCGTATTCCAAAACCAATCATTTTAGGTAAATCTTGAAAATGCATTTGTATATTTTCGTAATAACTTTTTTGTTTTTCAAAATGAACATTTTGACCTGTAATGGAATGGTCAGAAACTACATAAACAAATCCTGTAGTTAATTCTTTGATTTTTTGCATTCTATGAAATGATGTAGAAGGTGTTACCAAAAAAATGCTGCTGATGTTGCGTGATTGCATTTCCGATTGAAAATATTTTTCATAAAATTCTAAGGGCATATCGGGTATAATGAGCCCATCAATTTGGTTTTGAGAACATTGTTCTAAAAATTGAGGTATCCCCATTTGTAAAATAGGATTCAAATAACCCATTAAAATTAAAGGAGTTGATACAGGAGGAAGTAGTGTAAGTTGTTGAAAAAGAACTTTTAAATTCATACCATTTTGAATAGCTTTTTGGCTTGCCGATTGGATTACAGGTCCATCTGCTAATGGGTCAGAAAAAGGAAATCCAATTTCTATTAAATCAACTTCATTTTTAGATAAATAACTAATCAAAGGCACAGTGTCTGATAATTGAGGGTAACCAGCCATGTAATAAATGGACAATAATTTTTGATTTTTATTTTGGAAAATTTTTTGTAGTTTATTCATATTGAAATACTTGTTGATAAGTGTTCATATCTTTATCGCCACGTCCAGAAAGATTAATTACCACAATTTCATTAGGTTGAAAAGTCAATTTTTTTAAAGCCGCAATCGCATGAGCAGATTCTAATGCTGGAATAATTCCTTCTAATTGAGTGAGTTCTAAAGCCGCTTCTAAAGCTTCTTGGTCAGTTGCAGAAAGTACTTGGGATAACTTAGCGTCATGTAAATAGCTATGAATAGGACCAATACCGGGATAATCTAGACCTGCAGAAATGGAATGAGGCTCAAAGATTTGTCCGTCTTCGGTTTGGATTAAATAACTCAAAGAGCCATGTAAAATTCCTTTTTTACCCAGTGCAATGGTTGCAGCGGTTTTTGGGGTATGAATTCCTTCTCCTGCGGCTTCAACGGCAATAAGTTTTGTGAAACTATTACTTATAAATTGATAAAATGCTCCAATGGCGTTACTTCCACCACCTACGCACGCAATTACATAATTCGGTAATTCATAGCCATATTCATGAAGTTGTGAGTTAATTTCTTGGCTAATAATGGATTGGAAAAGTGTAACTATATCGGGATAAGGATGCGGACCTACAACTGAACCAATAACGTAATAAGTATTTTGGGGATCTTGAATCCATGCTCTTATGGCTTCATTGGTAGCATCTTTGAGGGTTTTACTTCCTGATACAGCAGGGGTAACTTTTGAACCTAACATTTTCATTCTCAAAACATTCAGTTTTTGTCTTTCCATATCTTTTTCACCCATAAAAATTTCGCAAGGCATATTTAATAAGGCACAAGCTGTTGCTGTGGCTACTCCATGTTGTCCTGCACCGGTTTCTGCGATGATTTTTTTCTTTCCCATATACTTGGCTAACAAAACTTGCCCTATAGCATTGTTGATTTTATGGGCTCCTGTATGGCATAAATCTTCCCGTTTTAAATAAATTTTGGTTCCATACTTTTGTGATAAATTCCTTGCTTCGTATAAAGGAGTAGGCCTTCCTACGTAATTTTTTAAGTAATTTTTATATTCTTTTTGAAAATTTTCAGAGAAAATAATTTTTTCATAATTCTCTTGAAGTTCATTGACATTCTGATACAACATTTCAGGAACAAAAGCTCCTCCATATTCACCGTAATATCCATTTTTATTGGGTCTTATCATATTTTCTAATGTTTTGAAATCCTTGTTTGAGTAATGAAATATCTTTAATCCCAGGGAGAATTTCCCATTGGCTGTTCCAATCTAATCCTATCATTTGTGGATGATTAAGGTTTAAAACTTCGTTTAAATTTTCTAAACTTATGCCTCCTGCCAGCAAAAAAGACGTTTGATTTTTATATTTTTTTAACAATTTCCAATCAAAAGATTTACCACTTCCGCCCTTTTCTGCATCTAATAAAAAATAAATACAGTAGGGTTCGTAGGATTTAAGGATATGAAAATCAAATTTTTCGTTAATTCCAAATGCTTTGATGATTTCAATTCCTTTGTATTTTAATTGTTCGCAGAAATCAGGACTTTCTTGTCCATGTAGTTGAACAAAATCCAAATTATAAAATTTAACTTTTCTTATTACTTCATCAAAAGATGGGTTTACAAAAACTCCTACTTTCTTTACTTCCTCTGGAATGGGAGGCAATGCTTTTAAGGTAAAATTTCTTTTAGAAAGTGAATAAAAAATAAAGCCCAAAAAATCTGGTTGAAGTTGTACAACTTCCTGAATATTAACATAATCATTCAGACCACATACTTTAATTTTTAGGTTTTTTTCCATATTTCTAGTGCTTTTTCAATCAATTCTTTACAAGCTAAACCTGGATTGTGCGACTTCATAAAATATTCACCAATCAGAAAACCATCATATCCTGACTTTTTTAGGTTAACTAAAGTATCAGGTGAATGAATACCGCTTTCTGCAATTTTGAACTTTTCTTTAGGTAATTTTTCTAAAAGTTCAATACTATTTTGATAGTCAAATTGAAGAGTATCTAAATTACGGTGATTGATTCCAGCAATATCAAAATCAGTAAAATGAGAACATTTATAAATGTCGTTTTTATCATGAAATTCTAAAAGTACTTCTAAACCATGGCTTTTAGCAAAATGTGAAAGTTTTTGAATTTGAGGTAAATCTAAAATTCTTACAATTAGCAGAATAACATCAGCACCAAAAGATTTGGCTTCAAGGATTTGATACTCCTCTAAAATAAAGTCTTTACGTAAAATGGGGCAGTAATGCCAATTCCGTGCAATGGATAAGTCTTCGGATTTAGCACCAAAATATTTTTCATCTGTTAAAATGGAAAGTGCACAAGCTCCTGACTGCATATAGCTTAAAGTAACTTCTTCTACTTTTGCATATTCATTAATAACTCCTTTGGATGGAGATTTTCGTTTGAACTCTGCTATAATAGAAAATTGATTTTCAAATTTTTGTAAATATTTCTTTAAGGAAACGCACTCCGTTGAAAAGTAGATGGACTTTTCCAAATATTTTATGGGATATAAAGATTTTTTTTCTTCAATTTCTTTGCGTTTGTCCAAAACAATTTTTTCTAATACATTCATACATTTAAAGATTTAAGGGTTTCAAAACATTTTAATGCTTTTAAGTTCAATAAACTATCTTCTGCTAAATTTTTAGCGGTATCTAAATCATAAGAATGGAATAACTGGATTGCTAATGCTGCATTGGCTATAAGAACTTGATTTTGAGCATTATTGCCTTTTCCTTTTAAAATATTCATAAAAATTTCTGTACTTTCTTGAACGGTATTACCGCCTTGAAGTGCCTCAGGTGGTAAACAATCAAATCCTAAATCCATAGGGTTTATTAAATCTTCGTGATAATAAGAAAAAAGTTTAAAGTCAGAGGTCAAAGAAATTTCATCGTAGCCATCTAAGGTATGATAAACAAAATATTTTTTATTTTCTTGTTGAAGCAAAAAGTGATACATTCTTGCTAATTCTAAGCTAAAAACACCATTGAATTGGTACAAAGGTTGAGCAGGATTAATGAGAGGACCTAAAACGTTAAAAAATGTTTTTATTTGCAATTCTTTACGAATATTAGCTACTGATTTTAATGCTGGATGGAATAAAGGAGCATGCATAAAGCAAATATTGGCTTTCTCTAACTGCTTACGAAGTAAATCTTGTGAATTTGTAAAATGAATCCCCAAATTTTGAAGCACAGTAGAAGAACCTGATATGGAGGTTACTCCGTAATTACCATGTTTAGCTACAGGAATTCCAGCTCCTGCTAACACAAATGCTGTTAAGGTAGAAATGTTAAAAGTATTTTTAGAATCACCACCCGTGCCACAGACATCAATGATTTGATTAGTTCCTAAATCAATAGGAATGCAAAGTTCTAAAAGGGCTTCACGAAATCCTTTTAGCTCTTCTAAAGTGATGCCACGCATCATAAAAACCGTTAAAAATGAGGCAACTTGTGATGCTGGATATTCATTTTGTGTTAAATCTATTAACACTTGTTTAGCTTTTTCTTTATCAAAACTTTCGTAATCCAATAAAGATTGTAAGATTTTTTTCATAATGATTGTTCTTTTTGATGATGAACCCAATTGTAAATGATTTGATACCCGTATTCTGTTAATATAGATTCAGGATGAAATTGTAATCCTCTAATATCCAAATACTTATGACGAATAGCCATATTATTTCCTTTTTCATCTACTGCTAAAAGTTCTAATTCTTCGCTTAATTCTCCTATCACCCAAGAATGATAATGACCAATCAGGAATTCTTTTGGGCATTGATGAAACAAATAATCTTGTTGTAAGATTTTAATTTTAGAACTTACACCATGTAAAGGGTAATCTAAATTTTTTAAATGAGAATGAAAAGCCTCACCAATAGATTGGTGTCCTAGACATACTCCCAAAATACTTTTGGTTGAACTATAAGTTTGAATTATAGGAATGGTAAAACCCGCTTCATGAGGCAATCCAGGACCCGGTGATATAAGAATTTTATCAAAATTTTGGATATATTCTAAGGAAATTTCATCATTTCTTTTTACTTCTAAATCTGTTGCACCGACTTCGTAGAGTAAGTTTACTAAATTATAGGTAAACGAGTCATAGTTATCAATAACGATAATTTTAGTATTCATAAGCATGAGCAATTTGTAATGATTTTCTTAATGCAGATATTTTATGATAAACTTCATTCAATTCATTTTCAGGTTTGGAGAGATAAACTACACCACAGCCTGCTTGGTATTGTAAAACATTTTGATAGGCTAAAAAAGAACGTATGCAAATAGCATGATTAATATTTCCGTTAAAACCGATATAACCCACTGCACCACCATAAAGCCCTCTGGGCTGTTTTTCTAATTCATTGATAATTTGCATCGCTTTATATTTAGGTGCTCCACTTAAAGTACCAGCAGGTATAGTATCTAATAATACTTTGGTAGTGTCTTGATAATCATTTAGTTCAGCTTGAATTTTAGAAACCAAATGAATGACATGAGAATACACTTCTACTTCTTTTAGTTTTTCAACGGTTATATTTTTTGCATGTTTGGACAAATCATTTCTTGCTAAATCTACTAACATGTTATGTTCTGCATTTTCTTTAATATCAGCTAATAATTTTTGTGAAAGTTCTGTTAAATTAGTATGATTTCTAGGATAAGTACCTGCAATAGGAAAAGTAGCGGCAATATTATTTTTTACACGAATTTGAGCTTCTGGTGAAGAACCCATCAATTTAAAATTTCCAAAATCAAAATAAAATAAATAAGGAGAAGGGTTAATAGAACGTAAAGCTCTATATACTTGAAAATCATCACCTTGATAGGATTGGTAAAATTGCCTTGATAATACTAATTGAAATACATTACCCATTTTACAATGGTGTTGAACTTGGTGAATAGCATCTAAAAACTTATCATCAGTAAAGTTAGAAGTTTCGTTTCCAATTAATTGAAATGCAAACGATTGTTTTCTCATTTGTGCTAAAATCCTCAATAACTTGTTTTTTTGTGAGGTTTGATGGGCTTGTAAATGTTCTACTAAAAAAATTTGGTTATGGAAATGGTCAAAAATTAAAAGGTTTTTGAAAAAATAATAACTTACAAGTGGAAAACGCTTATCTTGTTCTATCTGAATTTTTTCAAAAAAAGGAATTGAATCGTAGGCAATATAACCAAAAATTCCACTTAAAATAAAATCTTTTTGATTCTCTGTTTCTACTTCAAAAATATTTAAAAAGATTTGGATTAATTCCGATAAGGGTATAGAACCATTGTATTCGGATTTATGGATTTCTTTACCCAACCGAAACTGATAACTATTTGTAAAAACTTTTAAGTTTCCAATCGGTTCAAAAACGATATAAGAAAAACTATTTTCTTTGGATTTGTAATCAGAACTTTCTAAAAGGAAACTAACTGGATACAATGCCCGTATTTTTTGGTAAGCTTCTACGGGTGTAATTTCATCTCCTAATATTTTGGCTACGTGAACTTTATAACTTTCTTTTTTCATAAATTTATCAATTTTTTTAAAATAAAAAAACCTACTGTAAAACAGTAGGCACGTTAAAATTTGGTAATAAAAACTAATAGCAATGACATTACCTACTGTCGTAGTCGTTGAAATGCCACCACCATGCAGTTAATACTAACGAATTTTTTATCATGGTTGCAAAATTAGTGAGTTTTTTTAAATGTAAAAAATTTTTTTTAAAATTTTATGTAAATAGTTGATAATCAATTATAAAATTTCATTTTGGTAATAAAAGACGCAAAAATAATTGTAATATTTTTATGAAATAAGGATTTCAAATAAAAACACTCAAAGAATTTAGCCTTTTAATCTTTCAAAAGCAGCTTTTTCTAGGGTTTCTCTATGGTCTGGGTGAGCAATTTCTATTAAAGCTTTCATACGTTGCTGGATATTTTTTCCAAATAATTGAGCAATTCCATATTCTGTAACAACGTAATGGACGTGTGCACGCGTAGTGGTTACGGAAGCTCCTTGATTTAAGAAGGGTACAATTCGAGAAACTCCTTTGTTGGTGGTAGAAGGTAAAGCAATAATAGGTTTTCCGCCGGGAGATAAGGAAGCCCCTCTAATAAAATCCATTTGACCTCCAATGCCTGAAAATTGTTTCATGCCAATAGTATCAGCCGCAACTTGCCCTAATAAATCAATTTCTATAGCTGAGTTTATGGCAACTACTTTGGGATTAGACCTAATTACAGCATCATCATTTACATAATTGGAATCCAATAGAACTACTGAGGGATTATCATCTATAAAATCATAAACTTTTCTAGAACCAATCACAAAACCTGCTACAACTTTTTGAGGATGCTTATTTTTGTAAATTCCATTAACCACTCCTTCTTCAACTAAAGAAATAACCCCATCGGAAAACATCTCAGTATGGATGCCTAAATTTTTATGATTATGCAAACAAGCTAAAGCCGCATTAGGAATGCCGCCAATTCCCATTTGTAAAGTAGCCCCATCTTCCACTAAACTAGCACAATATTCTCCAATTTTTTTTTCTATATCGGTTGGTTCTGAAGATAAAATTTCAGGTAATTCTTCTTGGAATTCAATGGTTGCATCAAATTTGGAAATATGTACAAAACCATCACCATGGGTTCTGGGCATTCTTGGATTAATTTGAGCTATACAAACTTTTGCCATTTTTAAGGCAGTTAATGCTATATCTACCGAAACGCCTAGCGTACAATATCCATGATCATCAGGAGGTGAAACTTGGAAAATGGCTAAATCTAATGGTAAAATACCAAAAGAAAAAAGTTCAGGTATTTCACTTAAAAAAACAGGTACATAAGAACCATGACCTGATTGAATCGTTTTACGAATAGGTTCCGAGACAAATAATGAATTGATAAATACATTTCCATTCATAGCCGCTTGATTGTAAGCAACTTCTCCAAACGGGCATAAAGTAATTATATCTATATTTTTCAAGTCTTGTTCTAAAATGACTTCATTGAGTACAGAACCTAAATATCTGGGATTTGCTGCAACGCCATGAACAAAAATTCTTTGTCCTGAACGTAAGTACCTTTTTAAAATTTCGTGTGCCATTTTCGGTTTAAGTTTATTGATGCAATATTAAGAAATTTTTATTCTGTTATGCAAGTTAAAAAAGAAAAAGCCTAAAAATTCATTATTTTTGCAGTTCAAAAACGGCTTAAATGAAACCCATTTTAGAGTATATCCAACAATCAGTAGAAAATTATCCTCAAAATATTGCTATTCAACAAAATGAAAGATTTTTATCATATCAACAAATCTGGAATCAAGCGATTGAAATTGCACATTCTTTAAAAAACGATAATTCTCAATGGGTTGCTGTGAAAGTTTATAAATGTGTGGATTTATTGCCCGCTTTGTTAGGTTGTTGGATTGCAGGAAAAGGTTATGTACCGATACACCCCACTTATCCTACTGAAAGAGTTCAATTTATTTTAAAAGATTGTCAAGCCCAAACGGTTATTGACCCTCAAAATCAAACGATTGTGCATAGTAACACCTTAATTCATTGGAAAAATCTAAAAACTTTTGAAGAAATTCAGATTTCTATTCCTTTAGATTTAAAAAACCCTGCATATTTATTGTTTACTTCAGGTTCAACAGGCAAACCCAAAGGAGTTCCTATTTATCATACTCAATTAGCAACCTTTGTAGATGCTATGATTTTACATCATCCCGTAAACTTTTCTGAAAAGGATAAGTTTTTACAAATGTTTGAATTTACGTTTGATTTATCGGTTTTTAGTACATTTTTTCCATTATGTTTTGGTGCTTCTACTCATTTACTTCCTAATGAAGGGATAGCCGCTTTTAATATTGCACAAGTTCTAGAAGAACAAAATGTTACCATTGCATTGATGGTTCCTTCTGTATTGAATTATCTAAAACCTTATTTTGACGAAATTCACTTGCCGCAATTACGCTATAACCTTTTTTGTGGAGAGCCTTTGAAATGGAACGTTTTGAAAGAATGGAAACCATGTATTCCTAATGCTTATATTGAAAATGTTTACGGACCCACAGAAGCAACGATTTTTGTAAGTTACTATCCCATTTCAGATAAAACAGAACAAGAATGTTGGAATGATATTGTACCTATTGGGAAACCCTTACCTCATACTTATTTGTATTTATTAAATGAAGAGTTGATTATTTCCGGAGGGCAAGTTACATCAGGTTATTGGAATAATCCTCAAAAATCTCAAGAGGTTTTTTTTGAAAAAGACGGAACTTTTCATTATAAAACAGGTGATATTTGTAAAATCAATGAAAATGAAAATTTTTTGTATATTGAAAGGAAAGATTTTCAGGTTAAAATTGATGGTTATCGGGTAGAGTTATCGGAAATAGAAAAAGTAGCTTATGAATTATTAAAAGAGGAAAGCGTAGCAGTAGCCGTTTTAAATGCTCAAAATTCATTTAGTTTACATTATTTTGTAAAAAAAGGAACGGATAAAATTACGCTTCAAAAACATTTTGAAAAATATTTACCACCTTATATGTTACCCAAACAAATTCATGAAATAGAACATTTTCCCGTCAATTTAAGTGGTAAATTAGATAGAAAACAATTAATGGAAATCGCAAAAACTTATGTATAAAAAAAATTATAAAATTGGAATTTTAGGTGGTGGGCAATTAGGAAGAATGTTAATTCAATCTTGTATTGATTTTAATATCATTACTCATGTAATGGATCCTGACCCTAATGCACCTTGTAGTAAAATATGTCATGAATTTTTAAATGAGAATTTTCAAGATTATGATGCTGTGGTATATTTTGGAAAAAAAGTTGATGTTTTAACTATTGAAATTGAACATGTTAACGTTGATGCTTTATTTGAGTTACAAGATAGGGGAGTAAAAGTATATCCTCAACCAGAAATTGTTCAGATGGTTCAAGATAAGGGAGTACAAAAAAAGTTTTTTCAAAATCAAGGTTATCCAACGGCTCCTTTTGAACTATTAGGAAATCCTCAAGAGGAAATTAAAACACATCAAGATTTTTTACCAGCATTTTTAAAATTAAGGAAAGGAGGGTATGACGGTAGAGGAGTTATCAAATTAGAAAATTTACCTTCTGATGTTACAAAGATTTTTAAAGAACCCTCAGTTTTAGAAAAGAAAATTGCTTGTAAAAAAGAATTAGCCGTAATCGTTGCAAGAAATATTTTTGATGAAATTGCGGTTTATCCTGCTGTAGAAACAGTTTTCCATCCCGAGCATCATTTAGTTGATTACTTAATTTCGCCTGCAGCCATTACAGAAAATATAGCTAAACAAGCCGAAGAAATTGGTATTCATTTAGCAAAAACTTTAAATTTAGTGGGCATCATGGCAGTAGAATTTTTCTTAGACCAAAATGAAAATTTATATATCAATGAAATTGCCCCAAGACCTCACAATTCCGGTCACCAAAGCATGGAAGCCAATGATTGTTCTCAATTTGAAATGTTGTTAAGAGCAATTTCGGGATTGCCTTTAGGCTCAACCAAAATTTTATCTCCTTCAGTGATGATTAATGTTTTAGGTGAACAAGGATTTACGGGAACAGCTGTTTATCAAGGACTTGATGAAGTTTTAAAACAAGAAGGTGTTTATTTACATTTGTATGGTAAACTCATAACAAAACCCTATCGTAAAATGGGTCATATTACTGTAACGGATTCTTCTTTGATTAAAGCCATAGAAAAAGCCATGGCTGTAAAAAGTTTATTGAAAGTAATAGCATAACGATTTACTAATATTTTTTAAGTTATTCCTCAGGGATTTGAATAATCAAAATTAGTATCTCCTCAAGGTTAATTTTAGTTTGAAATCCAAATATTTCTATTCATTTTTCTTTTCAAATCTTTATTATTCCGTTCCTAACATTTTAATTTTGTGAAGAAGGAATTTCATTGAACTTTGTACTTTATTGTCTTGTTTTGTGAAAATGTTACGATTATTATCGGTTTTTCTTTGGGTCAATTTTTCTTTAAATGCTCAAAAAGTATTAACTTTAGAACAATGTATTCAATTAGCATTAGAAAGAAATTTACAAATTCAACAGGCGCAGGTTACTAAAGATATTGCCAAAGTAAATTTTGACCAAACTAAATATAATTACCTTCCTGATTTAAATAGTTCTTTAAATTGGACAAGAACGTTTGGTACTTCATTTGACCAAATCACTTTCCAAAGAATTCAACGATCTTCCACATTTTCTACTCCTCGTATCAATCTATTTTGGACGATTTTTTCGGGTTTTGCTAATCATTACACCAGAAAACAACAATTTTATAATTATGCAGCATCTGAACAAGCCATTGAAGTTACCAAGAATACAGTTCTAATGAATGTTTTTGGAACTTATTTATTAATCATTTTTGATTCAGAGAATTTAAAAGTAGCAGAAAAACGCTTAGAATCTTTAAATAAACAATTAGAAAAAATGACTGCATTAGTAGATGCTGGTTTAAGAAACTCTAATGAAGTCTTAAATTTGAATGCCCAAATTGCTAATGAAAAACTAAATATTGTTAATTTACAAAATCAACTAAAAAAAGATAAATTAACTCTGCTTCAATTAATTGAAGAAAATAACATTGATGGTGAATTTATTTTTCCTCCACTTCCTGAATTGGATATGAATCAAAAATTACCCAATTTAGAAGAGTTAGTTCAAAAAGCTATCCAAAATTTACCTGAAATGAAACAAGTTAATATGAGATTAGAAGCTAATAAATTTGCTAAAAAATTAAGTTTTGCTAACCGTTTACCTAGCATAAGTATGAACGGCGGATTAGGTTCTTCTTATTCTTCTAACGGTGGTATTGCAGAATTTGACCCTTTAACCTTTCGTTTTTTAGGAAGAAAAAGAACTTCTTATTTTGAGCAAGTTGAAGATAATTTTAATCAAAATGTAGGTTTAACCTTGAATATACCTATATTTTCTCGTTGGCAGAACATTAGAGCCTATAAAATAGCGGAATTAAATATCAAAAATGCCGAAATTGAAGTAGAAAGTACGAAAAATACTATAACTAAACAAGTTCAACAGGCTTATTTAGATGCTATAAATGCACAAAATCGTTATTATGCAGTACAAGAACAACTAAAAGCTTTGTCAGCGGCTTATGAATTTGCGGAACAACGTTACAACGCTGGTAGTGTAGATTTTTATACTTTTTATGAGACCTTCGGCTCAAAATATAAAGCAGAATCGGATTTAATTCAAGCAAAATACGAGTTTTGGTTACGTTTAAAAATTTTAGAAGTTTATCAAGGTAAAAATATTACAACTTTGTAAAAAATATGAAAAAGAAAAATAATCTAAAAAAATACGGAATTTTACTAGTAACTTTATTGGCGTTAATTTTTCTCACAAAATGGCTAGGTTTTTGGGGTAAAGAAAAAGTTACAACGGTAGAAATTGCAAAATCTGTTAGAAAAACATTAATATCCAAAGTATCCGAATCTGGTACTATACAACCTGTTACAGAACTTTCTGTAGCACCCGATGTTTCAGGAGAAATTATTCAAATTACAGTAAAAGAAGGGGATTTTGTTAGAAAAGGGCAATTATTATTTGTGATTAAACCGGATAATTATCAAGCACTTTTAGAACAAGCACAAGCAAGTTTAAATGCTGCAAAATCTGATTATGAAAATGCTCTTTCCAATGTAACTCAATCTGAAACCAATTTAGTTCAAGATTCCGTAGATTATTTTAGGATACAAGGCTTATATGACAAAAAAGTAGTTTCCCAAACAGAATATGAAGCCGCAAAGTTAAAATATCAAATTTCAAAATCGAGGTTAGAAGCCAATAAAAAATTAGCACAAGCGGCTTTTTATCGCGTAGAAAGTGCAAATGCTTCTTTAAAACAAGCCAAAGAAAATCTTCAAAGAACCAGTGTTTTTTCTACGATGAATGGTTTTGTTACTAAACTACCAGTAACAAAAGGTCAGAGGGTAGTAGGAACGGGTCAAATGCAAGGAACAGAAGTAATGAAAATTGCTGATTTATCCCAAATGGAAGTAAAAGTAGAAATTAATGAAAACGATGTAGTCAATATTACTATTGGTGATTCTGCTTTAGTTGAAGTTGATGCTTTTCCAGAAAAAAAATTTAGAGGATTTGTTAAAGATATTGCTTATTCTGCCTCTCAAAATGCAATTGGAACTACTGACCAAATCACCAATTTTACCGTTAAAATTTTGATTGATCCTAGCAGTTATCAATATGCACCTGATTTAAAACATTTAATTCCAGGTCCTGGTCAAAGTCCTTTTCGTCCTGGAATGTCTGCTTATGTGAGTATTTATACAGATAAAAAAGAAAATGTCGTAGCAGTACCCATTCAAGCGGTAACCATAAATTTAAAACAAAAAAAAGAAAACTCCAAAGCACAAGAAATTTTATATCGTTATAATAACAATAGGGTTTTTCTTACCCCTGTAAAAACAGGTATCAGTGATGATGAATATATTGAAATTGTTGACGGTCTAAAAGAAAATGAAGAAATCGTGGTGGGACCTTACATAGTTGTTTCTAAAGAATTAAAAGATAGCATGAAAGTGGTTTCAAAACCTGCTGAATTTACAAGTTCGCAAGAAGTTAAAACCAAAACGAGAGATATAGAGGATTAATTAAAATGATTTGGGCGTGCCTCTTTCTGCGCCGCATCCCTCACGCTTAAATAAGCAAAGCTTAATTCAATAATTCTTTGTAGGCAATCCATGCCATTAATCCCGTAGATATTTTTAGGGCATCTTCATCAATATTAAATTGGGGGGTATGTAAACCAAATTGAGTTTTTTTGATTTCATTTCCTGTTCCTAAACGATAAAAACAACCTGGAATTTCATGAGTATAATAAGCAAAATCTTCTGCTGCTGTCCATAAATCTAAATCTAAAACTTGATTTTCTCCAACATAATTGGCTATCCAATTTTTGGTTAAACCTGTGAGTTTTTCGTCATTATAAAGAACAGGATATCCTCTTACAATATTCAAATTTGCTTTTGCTCCAAAAGCTTCAACAGTTTGATGAACTATTTTGGTTATCCATTCATGAGCTTCAGCTCTCCATTTTTCATGAAAGGTTCTAAAAGTTCCTTCTAAATACACGGTTTCTGGAATAATATTGGTAGCACCGTTAGCAATACATTTACCGAAAGTTAAAACCGATGGAATGCGTGGGTCTGCTTTTCTACTAACAATTTGTTGAAGGTTATTGATTAATTGAGCAGCAATAGCTAAGGGGTCAATAGTAGTATGAGGTTGAGCACCATGCCCACCTTTTCCTTGAATTGTCAAATAGATTTCATCAGCTGAAGCCATATACATTCCCGAACGAACTCCAATTTTTCCTGTGGGTATATTGGGAGAGACATGTTGCCCAAAAATACTATGTACATCAGGGTTTTTTAATACTCCTTCTTTAATCATCACCGATGCGCCACCCGGAGTTTTTTCTTCTGAAGGTTGAAAAATTAATTTTATAGTTCCTTGCAAATGTTCTTTGATTTCATTGAGAATTTCGGCGGTACCCAACAAAGAGGCTGTATGTGCATCATGACCACAAGCGTGCATTTTACCATCATTTTTGGATTTATAGTCCACATTATTAGATTCACATATAGGTAAAGCATCCATATCTGCTCTTAATGCAATAACTTTTCCTGGTTTTTTACCTTCTATAATTCCTACAACACCAGTTTTTGCAATGCCTTTTTGGTAAGGGATACCCAATAAATCTAATTGTTTCTGAACAAATTCAGAAGTTTGGAATTCTTCAAAAGCTAATTCAGGGTTTTCATGTAAAAAACGTCTATTTTCAACTATCTTAGGAAAAATTTCCTCTGATTTTTTTTGGATTTTTTCTAATACGTTCATTTTTAGATAACTATTTAAACTTTATACTTCCTTGTAAAACTTCCGCAGAACGGATGTAGGTATCATAAGTAGATTCTTGAGCTGTAAAAACCAATTGATAAAGCTTTTTGTCTTTATACCAAGTCCATTCTTTCCATTTTAGTTTCATTCCATCTTTTTCACCTTTATAAACAATAATATGAATAGAAACTCCAGCTTTTTTGATGATTCTGCTTTCTAATATTTCAGACCTAAAAATTTGGTTTTTAATTTCCTCTTCTTTAATTCTTTGATAACTATCCAGGTTATAAATAGGTTGGTCAGTGATAGGAGTTGTAGTCATAACAATAGTTTCTCGCATAGGAAGCCCCTGACCCGCAGGGCGTAAGTAAGCAATAAAATCTTCAAAAGGTTTATTTAATTCAACTTGCCAATTGTTGAGGTACTGAAGTTCATAGTTGGAATTTTTATAAACTTTCCATTCTTTTATATTTTCTTTATTTTGAGAATAACCCCAACTCAACAAAATAACCATAAAGTAAACCCAGTTTTTCATAATTTAAAGACTTTTCAAATCATGTGCCATTTGTTGATTCCAGTCAATAAATAATTGATTTTCTATATTTTGAGCTTCAATTTTCCAAGTTTCTGCTACATTACCAAATTTTTCTAGGGATTTATTCATTTCTTCTAAATGCCCAATTTCTTCTGAGATAATAGACTTTACAGAAATTTTTATTTGGTTTTCTTCTAAGATTTTTTGATAAAATGGGTAAAGGCTATCAGCTCTTTGTTCAATACCATAAGTAACTAACAAGTATGCTGCAAACTTTTTGTTGTTAGAACTTAAATTAAATTTTTTGAGCATTCTATTGATGCTTATATCCAAACGATTCAAATACTGTTTGGAATGAATAGGTGCTAACAAATGTTTGGGAGTATAATCAGGATTTTCGTTAGGTAATATTTTGTGAGAAAGTTTTTTTAAATAGTACCCGTGCCGAGCTTCTTCTGCGGCATGTTTTAAAATCATTTCATTAATATTCTCACTGTGTTGAGTGGTTATAATCTTATAGGAACCAATATGTTCCATATAACTTAATGTATTTAAGAACTTTGCATGAAGTTTTGTGTTTGGGACAATAGTTTGTAGATTTTCTTGAAATAATTCTGATATATTCATAATTAACCTGCAATAATGACTTCAAACATTTTTTGATGTTCTAAAAAACCTTCTAATTTATCGCCAGGTTTAACTTTTCCTACACCTGCTGGTGTACCGGTATAAATCAAATCACCTGTTTTAATAACAAAAAATTGGGAGATATGTTCAATGATACTTATAACTGGAAAAATCATATTTTTTGTATGTCCTATTTGACGCATCTCGCCATTCACTTTTAATATAAAATGAACATCTTGTATATCACGAAAGTTCTCAAATGGAATAAAAATATCAGAGCATAAAGCAGAATTATTAAATGCTTTGGCTTTTTCCCAAGGCAACCCTTTTTTTTTGAGTTCATTTTGTAAATCACGAGCAGTGAAATCAATTCCTAAACTTACGCTATCAATATAAGTATGAGCAAATTTAGGCTGTATAAACTTTCCTTGGCGTCCAATTCTTAATACCAATTCACATTCATAATGAATATCATTGGAAAAAGGAGGTATCCAAAATTTTTCTCCATTTTTCATTAAAGCAGTATCAGGTTTTAAAAATACTACGGGTTCATCAGGAACTGCATTTTTCAATTCTTGTGCATGTTCAACGTAATTTCTACCAATACAAATAATTTTCATTGTTTTAATTTAGAATCCAATAAATAGCCACACTCGTTATTAATATCTTCAGCAATATTCAAAATTTTGGTAATTTTATCGGTATGTTCTCTATAGGCTAAAATCATTTTTTTGAGTTTTTCATCTACTTTTTCAAGTACTAAAAGTTCTCCATAACGTGTAAAAACAGCCATTAAATCATAAGAAAATGGTTGCCATTTAATATACAAATCTTTAAGTTTAGTGAGTTCTTTGTCAACATATTTGCGAATATTATACACAGAATCACGAGCTTCATAACGATATTGTTCAACTTTCTTGGGGCTTCTCAATAAGTCAGACCATTGAGCCAAAATTTTTTGGTGGTGTTCAACAGTAACTAAAATTTTATCTAATGGAGCTTTTTGTTGTTCAATCAACTGAATAATAGCGTCTTGTTTTTCTTGAAAACTTGTTATATTTTTATCGCGTTCTTGTTTGGTTTTGGTTTTTGTTGTATCTTGTTGAGCATAAAGGCTTTGTAAATACATCAAAAACATAAATCCCACAAAATATTTAAACCAATTCATTTTTCCTGCAAAAGTAAGTATTTTTTAAGTTTGTAAATCAATTAGGTGAATTATTTATGACCAAATTCTTAATCTACAAAAACTTTTTACTACTTTGCTTCAGTTTTGATTAAATCGACGATGCTTGGGTCTAATAAAGTAGAGGTATCGCCCAAGTTTGTTGTATCTCCCTCTGCAATTTTTCTTAGGATTCTACGCATGATTTTCCCTGAGCGAGTTTTGGGTAAACCTTTTACGACTTGGAGTTTGTCTAATTTAGAGAACACACCAATTTTTTCTATAATCAAAGTTTGAATTTCCCTAACAAGTGCTTCTTCATCAACGGGTCCTACACAAACTACAAAAGCATAAATTCCTTGTCCCTTGATGTCGTGAGGATAGCCTACAACAGCAGACTCAACCACAGCGGAATGCATATTGATAACATCTTCCAATTCTCCTGTACCTATTCTATGTCCTGAAACATTGATGACATCATCTACTCGGCCTATGATACGATAGTAACCTTCTTTATCTCTTTTCGCACCATCTCCCGTAAAATAATAGTTAGGGTATGTAGAAAAATAGGTTTGTTTGAATCGTTCGTGATTGCGGTAAACTGTACGTGCCATAGAAGGCCATGGAAATTTGATACATAAATTCCCTTCTACATCATTTCCATGAATTTCATTTCCTTTTTCGTCTAATAAAACGGGTTGAATACCGGGCAGTGGTAAAGTAGCAAAAGCAGGTTTTAAGGGAGTCACTCCGGGAATAGGGGCAATCAAAATACCACCAGTTTCGGTTTGCCACCAAGTATCAGTAATTGGGCAACGTTTTTTTCCTACATTTTCGTAATACCATTGCCAAGCGTCTTCATTGATAGGTTCCCCCACAGTCCCTAACACCTTTAATGAAGATAAATCTTTGGTTTTAAAAATTTCATTTCCAAATTGTTCTAATGCACGTATCGCAGTAGGAGCGGTGTACAAAATGTTCACTTTATGTTTATCTATAACGTCCCAAAATCTGCCGTGGTCAGGGTAAGTGGGTATCCCTTCAAAAAGTACAGTTGTAGCTCCATTCAATAAAGGACCATACACTAAATAGCTATGCCCTGTAATCCATCCTACATCAGCCGTACACCAAAAAATATCTCCTTCTTCGTACTGGAATACATTTTTAAAGGTATAACCCACATAAACCATATAGCCACCAGTAGTATGCAGAACGCCTTTAGGTTTACCTGTTGAGCCAGAAGTATATAATATAAAGAGAGGGTCTTCTGAATCCATAGGTTCTGGTTGACAATTTTCGGAGACATTTTGCATTAGTTCATGCCACCATAAATCTTTTGAGGATTTCCATGAAATTTCTGTATTGGAATGTTTTAAAACTATCGTTTTTTGAATACTTGGGCAAATGTATGATGCGTCGTCTGCGATAGATTTTAGGGATATATATTTTTCACCTCTGTGGAACCCGTCTGCGGTAATTAACAGCGAACACTCTGCATCATTGATACGATCCGCTAAAGAAGCCGCAGAAAATCCCGCAAAAACTACTGAATGGATAGCTCCTATTCTCGTGCAGGCTAACATCGCTATTACAACTTCTAAGGACATAGGCATGTAAATACAAATTCTATCACCTTTTTTTATACCCAGACTTTTCAATACATTCGAAAATTTACAAACCTGAACATAAAGCTCTTGATAGGTCATGATTTTGGAAGCTACTTTAGGGTCATTGGATTCCCATATTAAGGCGATTTGGTTGGCTTTATTTTCTAAATGTCTATCCAAACAATTTTCTGATAAATTACATTTTCCATTCACAAACCATTGGACATTTGGAGTATGGAATTCCCATTCTAATACTTTTTCCCAATTTTCTCTCCAATAAAACTCTTTAGCAATACTTTCCCAAAAAGACTCCGGATTTTCTATGCTTTCTTTATAAAATTGTTCATAATCTTTAAAAGTTTTAATAAACCGTTGCATAAACTCAAAATTTCGACGGTAAATATAGTAACAAAATTTGTAAACAAAGAACATTTAAATTTTTTAAGAATTGTAAGATTGTTAGACGTGTTAATTGAAGTTTATAAAAATTTTCCACATTTGCTTAAAAAAATAGTTTTTTGTTTTGCTAAAAAATATTTTAAATTTGCAGGTTAAAATAAAAATTATCAAAATGAAATACATAATTTTATATTCCTTGCTTTTCTGGGTATCGGGAATCTGCTTTGCACAAAAAAGAATTCCTATTCAGTATGATGAGAAATCAACCATAGTGTATCAAAAAGAGAACACTTTTTTACATTTTGAGGCTAAAACGCCTTATCTACAAATTAGTACGGAAGGATTAAACAATCTAGATTTAAGGTCAGGTTCTGAAACAGGAACAGTGGTTAGTTATTATGAAAAAAATAAAACTTCTAAAAACGCTGATTTTTTATTTGATAACCTCACCCCTGGACAACCTTATTATATCACTTTTCAATACAATTATTTTGAAAAAGACCAAGCGGAAATTTCGCTTATAGCTATGCAGGAACGCTTGAATATGAACCGTATAGCTAAAAATGTAAAACCTTTTCAAAATGTTAAAGCCGTTGAAAATATCAATACTAAATCCATCAAAAACTAATGAATATGAAAAAGTTATATTTTTTTCTTATTAGCTTGATTTGGTCTTATTTTGTCGTCGCACAGCCTGCTAATGATGACTGTATGAACGCGATACCCGTTTCTCCACTGGATGGTACTTGCGTTCAATATTCGCTCGTAGGCGCTACCCCAGACCTA